>JALSKP010000225.1 GCA_026988815.1 Myxococcales bacterium
CCGGTTTGTGGAGCCGTTTGCGGTCCTCCTCTCAATTTGGACAATTCGCGATGGTGGCAACAGTTTTAATTGCTGGCGCCTTTGTCTTCAAATTTGTTAATCTGGAGGAATCAAAAGTTGTCGACGAGGCCGCCGTTTTTAGTCCAAATTTTGGCAGCGACCCAGAAAAAGGTGTTCCCATCGCCGCGGCAGACAAGAAGGGCGTTGACGGATTGGATGCAATCGCCGCTCCCAAAAGCGCCCTTACCAACTTACCCGCTAAAAAAGCGGAGTTTGCTCAAGACCTTCAAAAAGAACCCAGCGTTGGTCAAGCTCCAATCAACACCGGAAAGAAAGACATGAAGGTTGAGAGCAAGAAAAGGGTTCGAAGCAAAACGAAGAAAGGCGCCGTAAAATCCGCAAAAAGTAGAAGGTCAACGCGCGTACAAACGACGAAAAACGCGATTCCCTCAGGATCTGCCCAAAACAAAGCCTACTTCGACACACTTGCCGACGATGAAAACGATTTGAAAAAAAGCGGGGCTTCGGGCTCCATCAATGAGCGCATACAAAACGCCGAAGAGCTGAAACTTGTTCCCTCTAAAACCATCGATTCGGTGAGTTCCAAATATGGCGCTCGTGATTATAGGGGAACCATCCAAGCCGCCGATGAGTTCGTCGGACTAAAGTCTGGAACGAGGGGCCAAAGAGCAAGAGCCCTCCAACTTAAAGCCCAATCGCTGGCCAATCTTGGACGCTATCAAGAAGCTATTCGAGTTTACGATTCGATTCTGAAAAATTATAAGACCTACCAATCCAGTTCTATTTCTTCAGCGCGAGCGGAAATTTCTAGAAAATTGGAAGAGCGGCGACCCGCTAAAAAATCGCGGAAAAAAGCGAAAAAGGAATCCAAAGAAACCAACTATGATTTTGATGAAGCGAACACCTATTAACCTACTTGTTAAGTGACCAAGTCTAAACTAGTGTTTCGAATCGCAGAAAATACTTTGAAAAAGATATTCTAAATATCAAAAAAAAACGTTGAATTAAATCTCCAATCTTAGTAGCGTCGATTTACAAATTGATTGTACCCCAATATTCTGAGGACCTATGAAAAATGTTGCTTTGTTGCTTTGAGTTCGTGTGTTGAAGAACACGTTGACCAACGTACAACGCAGTATAGTATAACCCTATCTTCTGCGCCCCTTCCGGACCATCGCATTAAAGCTGAACAGAATGCGGTCGTTTTAGACCCTGGAGAGCTCGTCTATGAACATCGTGTCGAACGAGATTCTAGAGGAAAATTATCGAAGACCGTCGAAAATGGCGCATTAAGCGCCGAAGACATCCGGCTTGTAGCGCGGCCTTATGGGAAGCAAGCACTCCAAAAAGGCGTGCTCTACCACGAGGGTTCATTTTTGCGTACCGATGAAACTGGCGCAATCACAGAACATTATGAAGTACGAAAAGAAACGACACAACCGGTGGATCCAACCCCAAGTGGTCCCGCCAAAATCACTGATAGGTTGAATGCAAAGCTAGTAGCCTCGCCAAGCGACGAGATTGAAGTTGTGATTGCGGTAAAAGGGTTTCAGGATTGGGACATTGATATGTTGCCACCTAGAAACTTTGTGGCGATCCAAGATTGGACTGAGGCAAAGCGATCTCGGGATGCACAGATTGCCGCACGGGTTCAAGTTTTCAAGGATGCTCGCGACAAGGTCGTTTCCATTCTAAAAACACATGATGCTGACCTTATATCCGAATCGATTGATACCGGACTTTTGGTAGCACGTGTCAAACCAGACGTTGTCGACCACTTGAAGACCCAAGACGTGTCGATGATTGATCTGCATACTTTTGCGACCCAGAATGCTTGCAATGGCTCTACTTCTTGTACGCTCAATCCGACAAGTGCTTGGAGAGTCGGGCAAGGACGGTCAGCAGATCGTCTTTTCGTTGAACCTTTTCACCAGGCGGGTTACGACGGAGGACAACTTAATTTTTCTCGCCAGGGTTCTGGCGGGATTGTTGTGGGCGTTATTGATCACGCTTCTACAACCGGCTGGGAAGATGAGTTCTTAGGATTCAGAACGAGTTCAAGTTCTAATCCAGCCTATAATAGAATTTGGAGACGTTATAATTGTGTGGGTGGGTCTTGTGCCGCTACTTCAAACTACAGCGATTCAGGGGCTTCTGGAACTCATGCGATGCAATCACTTGGAATTATTGCTGGGAACTTCCAAAATTCCCAAGCGTTTGCTCACATTTATAACGATGGATGTTACCTTCCACCCACGTCCAGCAATGGGTGGAACGCCCAGCATTGCGCAGCTTGGGATCGTGCAGCATCGGGGATGGCACCTTGGGCACGTGTAGCGATGTATGCATCCGCTGGCGCTGGGAGCGCGAATAACGTGGCTGCACTTAATCGCGCAATGGTTGACAATGTAGATATTGTCAACATGTCGATATCCAACAAGGCGGTGCCGCCTGGAACGGGGACAGATTGCAACTTTGTGTCCCCTACGCTTTGGGAGATAGCGGCAGAAAATGCCTTTGATGATGGTATTTTTGTCGTCAACGCGCCACGGAACAGCCCAGGGACCAGCGGGTCTACGTGCACATTAGACTCTCCTGGCGATATGCCCAAAGTCTTTACTGTGAATGCCCTTGCGTCTAACACTAGTCTTTGTCGAGGTGATTATAGCCAATGTCCTTTAGCGACCTATGGTGCAATAGGTGGGATGGATGCGCCCCTATCTTCGGGATCAACGATTGCGGCCGCAATCTCGGGAATTGATATTGTTGCCCCTGGCGCGATTACGTATACAGCCGATGCTGACGAAAATACTTCTGCTGACATCGGGTCGATTCGCCGTACCTACAAAAGTGGGACCAGTGACGCGGCGCCTCATGTTTCAGGTGCTGCGGCAGTTGTGAAAGATTGGTTTATCGCAAATGGCAATACGTGGATGAACTCTCCGGGTCGGCTCACTGCGGTGATGCTGGGCATGGCCGATCGTGGACGTGCTTCTGGACAGGCAGTAGTCGGCGCCGATCCCAAATGGGGGATGGGCCGATTGAAACTTCGCCGTTGGGGAACCTCAACGGGCGGTCTTGCGGGCGTGTGGGGACGCGGAAATTGGACACATACGCTTAACGCTTCGTCATCCAATATCAAAAAATTCCCTTTTGGTGCCCAACCACTTCCGGCAAATGCCTCTTTTTTGAAATGCGTGATGAATGAAGCCGAGGACATGTCCAATAAATCCACGGTGGGTGATATCTATTTCAAAGTCTCAATTTCGAACCCTGTAAACGGTCAATGTTTGTCGTCCTCATCGACCATTTTTTCAACGATGGATGCAAGTTATGATTTAAAACACATGGTATCAATGACGGGCCAAAATACCGTCGGCGGAAAATGTGTGAGTTACGATATCTACAACGGCGGTGTCGCCGGAAATTCCATTATGGTTAATACTTTTTGTTATTATAGCGAGGTCCAAGATGACGAACCCAATTAGAAAAATAATGATGTTTTTTGTAGTCACCGGTTTCTTATCGTGTGCAAACACGCCCAAAAACGAAGAAGCAAACGATGTTGGACCCGATTCTGACGTGAATAACGAGACGTGTTTTGGTCCCATGAGTCCTGAAGCATGTGGTAGGCGTGGTCCAGAATGCACATATACCCAGGGGACGGTGCTTGTGGTTGATAAGGCAAATAATTGTTCTAACGAAACAACGGAAGGGTATTGTGTTTTGTGGGGAGAACCGACGGCAAATTCGTCTTCCAACGTATTTTACAAAGAGACTAATGGTGATTACGAATACCTTCGAATATCGCCTTATATACCCTATCTCACGGGGAGTAATTGGATTCCATGCGAGGTCGACTTGAGCACCTCACCCGCACCAGGATGCAATTCATGTGAAGATGATCGCCCATGAAGTTTGTATTTTGCTTTCTTTTGATACTAAGTTCTTGCAAGGATTTAGCGGCCCTAAATACCAAGGATTGTATCGTTGTCATCGGCCCGCGTGAATTCAAAGAATCAGATCTCGTAAAATTGAAAGCCGAAGCTCCTGCGACGATGACGCGAAATGGTTCGGCGAGGTTGCTATTTGATCTGCTTCGCGCCGAACATGTTATCAAGGGAACTTCTGAATCTGAAGTTTCAATGAAAGATCGTCTGCTGAATTATGAAACTTTCATTAAGAAATTTCCCGATTCAGAACTTGGATTGCGCAAACTTGACGACATAAGGACCGTCAAAAAAGGTCCATGTTTTCAGACAGAATAGTATCATCCGTGTTCACGCAACGTGACTCCAACGCCGTGCAGCGAAGCGCTTCATAAAAATCGTTATTTCCCCTTCCATCAAAGCAGAGAACTTTGTCTCCCCAAGGGCACTTCCTTGAGGCGCAACGGCTTTTGATGGTAGGTTTGCGTCAACGGGTTACCAAAGGGTCAGGAGGTCGAATCAAAGCGTTGACGATGGTTTTTTGAGTTCTTGGACATGGCCGAAAAACGATGGAGGAAGAACGGCACCATATTTAGTTAAAGAAGTATTTAGTAACGATATTTACAAAAATGGAATGGAGTCGATGAAAATGCCGCTTAATTTATTAGGTCCCTAATATTTGACAATGTTTCACGAATCCGTCGCTAAGGATCTCCCCAAACTATTCTGAGATTTTTTAGTTATCCTTAAGCATCTCGATGACCCAAATACCACGAAGTTCGTTGACGCCATGAGCCTTCAGCGAAAAGGTAAAGTCTCCTGTTGATAATCGGCGAAGGCAGAGATTTTTTCATACGTTCACCGAGATTTCGTTATAAGAAAAATCTAACCAAATATTTGAACGTCAATACGGTCAAATTTTTGGTCGGACGAGTATTTTCAGTTTAACCCAATCCGCAGGCGGGTTTGGTTCAAAAAGGTCTAACTCATAGTGACGCTGGCACGACTCTTGTCCATGCCGTTACTTAGTCGGCTAAGAAAACATTGAGCCGATAATTCCCCACACCGCTACAACTATCAACCTTCGTACAAAAGGGACGTACATGAATAAGGTAGGTTCCCGAGGTTTTAATTTCCGTGAAAATAGCCGAGAAAAACGATTCTGTTTGGCCAGGATAATCGTCGTTTTCAATCAAGACTTTTCCGCTCTGATCGAGCAACTGAAGGGTCGTATCTGCAATCGGTCCCATTTCGCCTTGAGAAATAAAGATGGAAAGAAAATCCCCTTGGGTTAGCGCGACCGAATAATAATCTCCGTTGACCGCATTTGAACCCGTCCCTGTCGCTTCTCCCAAGATCGCCGCAGGCAAGGTAATCGGGCTGGCACCACCAATGTCATCATTGGGCTCCACTTCTGGAATCGGGTTAAACCCCACCGCGGAAAGATCGACCTCCTTGGTTTGGCTTTCGATTTTTGCGCTTCTAAAATATTTTTCTCGAATACCTATACGATGGGTGACAGCCATTGAACCCGCCACAAGCGCTGTTGCATTTTCATATTCAGATCCATTTCCACCTTCGTTGATAAAAATAATCGCAGGACTACCAACATCAGCTTTGAACTGAAGACCTAAAAAAGTGGTGGCTTCTAAAGTATACTCGCCCATCTTGGTCTCGCCTTGAGAAAGATCAAAGCGGGCAGAATGAGCTTCATTTTTATAGGTCCAAGAAATACGCGTCGCAGAAATCGAATAGCCAAAACTCTGGCCTCCGACATCTTCGGGACGATCACCGGTATTGCGTTGATCGTCAATTCTGAAAATGTAACGTCCGTCTTGGGAAGCCTCCGAAGAGTGGACAAGTTCGACCACCGCTTTTTTATTCTCTTCACGTCCTTCGACGAGATCTACGTCTCCGATAACGGTCGCCAAAGTACCTTTAATATGAGGTTGAAGATCACCATCGGCGTTCACCTCAATTCGAATCCCTTCTCCGGGTTTCAAAATAATTTCGTAAAAATCGCTATCAAATTCGCTTCCCGGAACATCCGAAATATTGTTTGTAAATTTACTATTCGGCGAAAGGGGGATTGGCGAATCTTGGGAATCTTCAATCACAGTTGAGCGTAGCGAAAATGCGCTATTCATACCTAGCTCTGATGCATCTACCACAAACCAATAAGGGGTCGCCGGTGCGGCAAAAAAACTCACACGCGAATCGAGAACCTTGTTTGAAAAATCAATATCGTCGTTTGAGGCAACTAAGGTTTTGGTCGTCGGATCAAAAATCCATAATTTTGAGTCCAGGTCCGATGAAATAGGATCCCTTTGTGCGACTGTTTCTACGGCGAGCAAAGCCCCCGTTCCCGATACTTCAAAGACCCGAACTACGCCCTCACCTTCGCTTTGAGATTGTAGGGCAATCGATTCAGGCGAGGGCAAAATATCGCGGGTAGAAATACTATAGTTGGCTTTCGTTCCGCCATGTTCTTCCATCGACAAGGCACGTTCATCGGAGATAACGAAAAAATAATCGCCAGAATGGGGGGCAAAAAATTGACGTTTATCGCCGTCTCTTTTGTTGAGGTGCTCCCAGAAAATATCTTCGCTTTGGTCATGAATAATGATTGAAAGGGTATCTTGTAAATCATCTCCGAGAGACTGAAGGGCAAACTCCACAATCGTGCCAGCATCGAGGCTCACAACAAATCGATCGCTATCGGAGTTAGCACCAGACCCTGATGCAATTTCGCCGCTAATGCTATCGCCAAGGTTGAACCTCGTCGGTAAGGCACCATCGGTATAGCCGTTCGGTTCAACCTCAACCACCTCACCAACATTTCCATTGTTCCTCGGTGTGGTTTGGTTATTCGTTTGGTTATTGCTTTTGGGATTCGTGCCATTATTGGACGCATTATTTAAATCATGTGTTGCGCCATCGGAGCACGATGTGGATAGACCTGCGAAAAGGATACCTAGGAATACGAATTTCATTTTTTCTCTTTGATACTGCGGAATTAAATGTTGTAAAATGCGATACTATCTACACTCGCCTTCAACACAAATGAGCTTTTGTTCGCCGGGACAATCTGCGTCTGTGACACACATAAATACGGAGTTTTCCCAACGTCGATAGGGCATGATGACACGGTCGTTGGTTTGGGGAGTGGTGGGACCGGTGAACGCTACACGGTTTACGATGGCGTCGTAATCAAACCCATCGGCTCGACTTCTTGCCAAGGGGCCAATGTTTCCTGTTACTGCATTTGCACGCAAAACGCCCAAGGTTGTAGTGAGTGGGGTTCCTCTTAATCGCAAACCGGAGGCAATACCAGCCGTCGCATTTGCAATTTCGGTGAGGGTATTGGAGATGTCAGGCTGGCAAACCGAGCCGCCTCCGCCGCCTGTTCCCTGAACGAGAGCCGATATAGAATGTGCGACTTTTGACGCCGTTCCACACATCTCACCGGGAAGCCAATAGAGTCCAAACATCGTCGCACCGAATTCTGGTTTGAGCATGTAGTCGAGCCAAGGTTGAACACCCGTGTCCAAGGCCGCTTGTTCACTGGCTGTCAACGTCAGGTTCTGATTTCCAACAAAATTAAAACCTTCTTCGAAAAACTTATCTTCTTCGTCCGTAATCGAGATAAGAACGAGCGCCGCATCGGGACGAAATTTTGTCATGTCTACATCCGAACGTGGATTACCGGCACGAGCCATCGCCGCAATGGCCATCGTGGCAGTATATTCAGAATTGGCACCATTGACGTTGCGAAGACTTCTCGCGATATCACTAGGATTAGTAGTAAAGACGCCTACGAGTTCGCCGTTCTTTCCGCCGCCGCCGATGCCGATCGGAATATTGGGGCAAACCCCCATACCGAATCCACCTAGGGCTGGAAAAAGATCTCTAAAGTCTTGAGGTAATCCCATATCGGTTTTTGCTCCGCTACAGGCGACACTCGTCACACCCACTCGCCAATCAATATTGGCGCCGTTCAATAGGGTCGTAAACTGAGACGCAAAATTAGAAAGAAGAGCTTGTTCGTCACCCATCGATCCTGACGCGTCCAAAGAAATAATAATATCAACCTTGGGACGTACGATCACATCGTAGGAGACGCAATCTGCAACGATCGTTTCGCTCACTTTTGCAAGCGACGGACCGCGGGTCAAATCGTCAACGCGTATACCCGTTTGAAGCAAGTCATTTTGATAATCGTTAATGTCGACGAAGGCCGCAATAAGAACGGCCTGGTTTGCAGAACGCGAAAGAACCTCGGACACCATAAAGGTGGTCCCGCTACTTGAAAAGCTTGTGTTTAAAGAATGGGACACACTTCCAACGCCGGCAATGGATGCCAAAACTTGGTCGCGCGCACTATCTAAGGGAGTGTTATTTGGTAAATCGATGATACTTCCCACAGACGCCGAATAGGTATCGTGGGATGTAATCCGTCGTCCTGAAACGCGCCTTAATGCGCTCGGATAAACCCCTTGAACCTTGGCAACAACCGCGTCTTCAACAAAGGAAGGGTTAATCTGGCTCGGATCGAAAGATAAAACGAATCCCGTATATTTGTGCGCACTATCCTCAAAAACATGGGCTTCCATTCCTGCGACCGGTGAAGAAACGACGCTTGAGTGAACAACGATTTTATAGTCCGCGGTTGCGTTATCGATTGTCACCGCGGTCGGAAGATTCATCGTATCTTCTGCTCGACAGGTACGATATTGGGCTTCGTCAGAATCAGGCGTTCCGTCATTGTCGGTGTCCATTTTGCAGGGATCGGATTCGCCTTGCGCGCAATTTGGAGAAAATACACGGTTGGGACATGTGCCTAAATTACCATCTAGATCGGCGTCTTCTACGCCATCAGGTAATGAATCGTTGTCCGAATCTTCGGCCAAAGGATCGGTACAACCCGCGATTTCAATACCGTCTAAAAGTCCATCACCATCGGTATCTTGTAGGATGGGATTGGTTCCAGCGTCCAACTCTTCTTTGTCACTCGCGCCGTCTAAATCGGTATCGGCTTGTCTGGGATCCGTTTCCACACCGACGGTTAAACGACAGTTGTGATCTGCATCTTCCTCAAAATCAGTGAGCCCATCTCCGTCCGTATCCGCTGCGTTGATGTCGGTGGCGAGCAAGCATTCGCAAGCGTTATCCAAACCATCGTTGTCTGAATCCACACCCTCGGCGCAGCTTTCGTCTACGTCCATCCCCATATCGATAGGATTACCATTATTGCCAGCCGTTTGACCGTTATTGGATCCGTTGTTTGGATTACCATTATTGGTTTGATTGTTCGGGTCGCCATTGTTCTGAGTGTTCCCGTTGTTTCCCGATGTCCGATTGTTTCTCGAACTCACGCAAGCGTTGGTGATGGGATTCAAGGTCTCACCTGTCGCGCATTCGGTTTGTGTGGCCGTCGTATCGGAGCCACAATTCATAAAAGTTGCAAGGGCGAGTAACACGAAGGTTTTTTGCATAAAAGTCATGGGCGATCCAAGGCGACATCGGATCTTGAGACCCGTTTATTTAATTTTTGGGACTATAGTGAGTTAATGTAGGAGATTCAACACATTTGGGGGAAATCAGGCGAACTCGCGGCGTGAGGTGGCTATCACGGCCAAGGTCACACAAATCCCGGAATAGGTGATGGTGTATATCGTGGCTTGAAGCAAATAATCCACGGGAATATAAACTTGGTAGGTAGCCTGGGAACTTAAATTAAGCGCTTCGAGATTGGGAAGTATCCACTCCATAAGATCAACAATCCAAACGAAGGTGCTTTTTTGTTCGACGAGAAGGTCACGAATCCAACCAATTTGAGTAAAGAGATTGCCAGCAATAAAAATTGCTGCGGTCGCAAAACCCGCCAACAGGGGTGAGGCTATGCTTGAAAAAAAGATCGCAACCGAGGCCACAATGATCATCTGAAAGTAGGAGGTCACAAAGGCAACGAGATAGGTACTACTCATTTGGGCGCCTTGAATCCACATCACCAATGCCGATACAGCGAACAAAAAAGGCATAAAGAAAGAAATTAAACCGACAACACCAGAAAATTTTCCGACAACGAATTGCCAGCGGGCAATCGGTTTAGAAAGAATCGTGTAAATGGTCCGTTGTTCGATCTCAAGTTGCAATAGGCTCACTGTTGAATAGAGCGTCACAATGACCCCGAAAAGGGTGCTCACAAAAATTGTAATATCGACGGCCAATCGCGCTTCTTGATGGACGCTCATTTCGCCAAAAATTCTTGTAAACAAAGGGACGATGACAGCGAAAGCAACCATCGAGCCGAAAATTTTATTTCTAGCCGCTTCTCGAATCGTGTTGATGGCAATGGCGATAATAGGGCGGAGAAAGTTCATTCTTCCTCCTCACTCGTTTCGGACCGACGTTGATCATCGGAGTTGTCGTATGTTTTTAGCACCAAGGATTCTAACCCGTATCCATGTCTTGAAAGATTCTGTAGTTGTGCGCCGCTTTTTATTAAATTGACAACCAAATCATTCACCTCTGCGGTACCCAAAAATCTCAAAATCGTGGTCTCTGCGCGGATCTGTTTTTCTCGTAAATCTTGATGGGTATAATCTGTAGGAAGCCCACTGACGATAATCTCGATATCATCGTCGATGCTCGATCCGAGTTTAGATAAGGGGCCGTTAGCGATAAGACGACCGCGATCCATGACCACAACCTGGTCGCAAATCGCCTCAACATCAGGAAGAATGTGTGAACTAAATAAAATCGTTTTTCCTTGGTCAGCCAGTTCTACGATAAGATCGCGCACCTCTTTGCGTCCGATCGGATCAAGTCCTGTTTGGGGTTCATCAAGAATGACAAAATCTGGATCGTTGATGAGAGCTTGGGCGATTCCGATTCTTTGCCGCATCCCCTTTGAGAATTTTCTAATTTTTCGATCGCGCGCATGATCCAAACCCACACGGGTAATGAGCGCATTTGCCCTTTCGTCGAGGACTTCTTTTTTAATGTTGAAGAGTTTACCATAAAAAAGAAGAAGTTCTTTGGGTTTTAGATGTTCGTAAAAATAGGGGCCTTCGGGTAGGTATCCTAATTTCTTTCTTGCTTCGGGATCTTTGGCACTTAAACCAAACATAGAAAGCGAGCCTTTGGTTGGTTGAATCAATCCCGTAATGGCTTTCATCGTCGTCGTTTTACCCGCGCCGTTAGCACCGACGAGTCCAACGATATTCCCCTCCTCGATTGAGAAACTCACATCGATAACAGCGTGAACTTTTGCTCTACGAAAGGGCGTTCGAAAGGTTTTCGAAAAATTCTTAATTTCAAGAATGGAAGTCATTTACGCACACCGTCTAGAGGGAAATACGGAAAACCTTATTAGTCAAAATCCAAATGCAGTCATAAACGCATCCGAATAATAATCACAACAGTTTTTTTTGTTCTTCTGGAACTCTTTTTCATTTTCCATATTCTGACGAAAGCTAAGGTCTGAATAACCTAATTCGGCCAATCGTCTCAATAAGCTTTTTCGATCAATTTCACCCGCCGACGACAAGAGTCGCGATATAAATTCAACTTCCTTTTCTGGGTCGATACCGTCTCTAAAATGCCCTCCTTTTTTTAAATAGGCGTAAATTTGAGACGTTAATGGTGGAGCAAGGGGGTGATTGAGCACGGGCTCAAGAAATAATGCAGCTTTTTGGTAAAACGCTCTACGTTGATCATCGTTGAGGTTTCGATTGTAGCCGATATGATTCAGAGCAGCGCTATAGTTGATACTTGGATCATCGTTATAATCGGCACCAATTTGCATCAAAGTATCAATCTGCTCGAAGTCCTCGTAGGAGGGACCAACTTGTGACCCTAAAGCGATTGCGGGAAACCAAAAATAGATCTTCTTAAACCCTGGATCGAGTTCGGCGAGAACAATACCGTTATCAAGAATACCTTCATTTTCGCTTCGCTTTCTTAAAAGTTCTCCATAATCAATCATCGAGCGCACCCAAAGAAGAGAGGACGCAAGGGTCGTATAATTCAACGAAAGGGTTCGGTAATATGGGGGTCTTTGGAAGTTTACTTTCGTTTCTTGCGTTGAGAAGACATCGAGGTTCTTGACCAAAACGAAGCAAACAATAAATACAGCGAGTACAAAAATTTCTTTCATAGGATTATCTAACGCCAAAAAAAAACGCCGTAAAGGCGTCTTTTCATGAAAGAATAAAAATTTATTCGAATTCGTTTATAGTTGAAGCAGGACCTACCTTAACATCTTGACTATTGACATCAACAGTAAGGGTTTGCTTTACTGTATGAGCAAGGCCGCCACTATTGAAATCGGCAATCGCGGCAATCGTCGCAGTCGAAGCGGGAATACCAGGTCCTGTTGTGACATAGGAGTATTGGAAGTAAAGTGGATCTTGAACCGTCATGTTGAGTTTGTTAAGAACGGCCCAAAGAAGAGGCGTACCAGTCGGAGTTGGAGGAGTTGCTAAGAAAGGTATTTCTTTAGCTCCGCCTTTCGGTGCGTTGGCTGGGTCTTCGCCTGCACCTTCGCCACCATTAGTATTAAACGAATAGCCTGCTTCCGTCCCTGGGAAACAGTAGTTAGCTGCCGGAACGGGTAATCCTGCTTCTGACGCAGTCCCGACCCCTCCCGCGGCATGCCATGGTTGATCGCCATTGGTAGCTTGAGAATACTTCTGCTCAGAGGTCATGTAAGCCTTTGCGCCATCGGCCATTTTTTTCATAATGCCCTGTGCCTCTGCAACTTTGGAAGACTTAATGTATCGCAAGAACGCCGGGATGGCGATAGCAGCCAAAATCCCGATAATCGCAACCACGATCATTAATTCAACGAGTGTAAAACCTTTGTTATTTTTCTTTAGCATGTTCATTTTTCGCTCCTTTGCGATTCGCTGCAAGTTATACGGCAGCAGTTTTGGTAACGTTTAGGAGTATTGCAACCTGTGTGCCACATCATGTTTTACCAAAACATTGGGAAAAAGATGGCACTCGCGGAAAGAAGAGACAAATTTTGTCAGTTCAAAATCAACGCCTGTCAAAGATCGTCAGCTCTCAAACTTGGATCCAAAAAATGGATCCAAAAAAAAACGCCCTTAGGCGTTTGGAAAAAAAAGAAAAGGCTTACTCGCTTCTTACTGGTCTCATAGAATTCGTCACGAGCACCCGCATGACCGGCGTTTTATCGGTATTTCGTACGTGGATTCCAAAACCAGCTGAGCTAAAATCCCCTACTCCCGCAGTGCTACACGGTGGGCAAGCCCCTCCACCGGCACCATCCCAAGAATAGATGTCAATCTTTAGTCCTTGCGGAAGGTTACTCTTGACCTCTAAAAGAGCAACGATCGCGGCCTTATCGGTAGCCCAACTTTTAACAGTCCCAGTATTTAGCGGATAATAGGCATTTTGACGCGAGCGAAATCGCTCCTGACCCGCGGCAAATTCCATCGCGATTTGTTCCAATTCACTCATTTTAGCGGAACGCAAATAGCGCGAGTAACCGATTGATCCCATCGCGGCGAGGATGCCGATGATCGCCACGACGACCATTAATTCAATGAGAGTAAAACCAGATGGTGATGTTCGACCTTGCATTTGAGCTCCTTTGATAGTTCAGTCTATCAGCCTTTCAAAAATCGTGCGAGCTTTTTCATTCTTCTTCTTGTTCTGTATTTTCGTACTTTTGCAGACGATATCGGATCGCGCGAAAAGATATTCCTAACAATTTTGCGGCTTCCGTTCGATTGTCCTTTGTGATTTCCAAGGCCTGCGCAATCCACGCTTTTTCCAATTGTGCAACAATCTCCTCCATCTGGATCCCTTCCTCGGTCACCTTTATCGACGAGACGTCTTTTTCCATACTTCGGCCGCTGATTCTTTTCGGTAAAACACCGACCGTGATGAGAGAATTGACTTCCAATGTTACCGCTCGCTCGACAATATTTTGCAGCTCACGGACGTTTCCTGGAAAGGGATAATTCATGAGTAGAGCCATCGCCTTCTTTTCAACGCCTTCGACTGGATTACCGATTTCTTCCACAAATTTTTTAAGAAAGAACTCGATCAACAGCCTCACATCATTACCACGCTCACGTAGTGGTGGGAGTTCAATAGGAATAATATTGAGGCGATAAAAGAGATCTTCGCGGAATCTCCCCTCCTTTACTTCTTCCTCGAGGTTCCGATTCGTGGCCGCCACAATTCTTACATCAACACTTACCTCGTCGACGCCGCCTACCGGTTTTATCTTTTTCTCTTGAAGAACACGAAGCAAACGAACTTGGGCTCCCAAAGGCAACTCACCGATCTCGTCCAGAAAAACAGTGCCTCCATGACCGGCTTTGAAAAGGCCTGGATGATCTTTCGATGCGCCAGTAAAAGCGCCCTTTTTATAGCCAAATAATTCCGCCTCGATGAGGTTTTCTGGAATCGCGCCACAATTGATGGCGATAAATTTTCCCTTTAATTTTGAACGCTGATGAATCGCTCTTGAAACCAACTCCTTTCCTGTCCCCGACTCTCCGCTAACCAAAACGGTCGTTTTCGTACGCGCCACCCTTTCTATCATATCAAATACTTTTCCCATCACGGGTGAGTTTCCGATAAAGCCTTCGAAAGAATCCCCAGCCTCGAGCTTGTTACGTAGGTATAGATTTTCGTGGATAAGGTCGTACTTCTCAAAAGCACGGTGGATAACGGCTTTGGCTTCGTCAACTTTAAAAGGTTTGGTAATATAGTCGTAGGCGCCATCACGAATCGCTCGAATGGCAGTTTCAGGCGTCGCAAAAGCTGTCATCACAATCACTTGACAGTTCGGGTCCACCCCCTTCACAAAAGAGAGAAGATCCAACCCGCTTGTTTTTCCGGGCATACTAAGGTCTGTAAGCACGACGCCATATCTCTTTCCGTCTTGAAGAAGCGCAATCGCCTCGTCCCCGGATTCGGCGGTACTCACCTCGAAGGATTCCCTGCGGAGCATAATCGAAAGAAACTCGCGCATACTCTGTTCATCATCGACAACCAATATTTTCTTCATTTTAGCCCTAAATTAAATTCAAAACGCGCGCCCTTCAAGGTTCGCCCATCACCGATCTCGATCTCACCTTCATGTTCTTCGACGAGGCGAAAAATGGTTGCCAAGCCTAACCCCGTACCGCCTGATTTTGACGTGTAAAAGGGTTCAAACACGCGTTCTCTTTCATCTACCGCGATACCAGGACCGTCATCTTCCACGCAAAAAATAATTCTTCCATCGACACTGGAACGGGTAAAAGAGATGAGAATTTTCCCCTTTGCGTCCATCGCATCTGCGCCATTGATAAGCAGGTTCCATAAGATCTGCTTGAGTACAGTCTCGTCCGCATTAAGCGTAATACCCGATAAACCCTCAAAGAAAATCTCAAGATTTTGATTCTGATTCCGCATGAGCACCAAAAGTTCATCCATAAAGAAATTGAGATCAAAAGGTTGAATATGAAGCTTTCTGGGACGACTATATTCCAGAAAACCACTAATAAGCGCATTCAAGCGTTCGACTTCTCTGAGCACAATACCGTGCAAAAGACTGGCCTCTGAATCCACTTCCGAATCGGCTTCCAACATTTCAACGGATCCAGAAATTGCGGCTAGGGGATTGCGAATCTCGTGTGCAATCGAGGCCGCCAATTCTCCCACCGCGGCAAGACGTTGGTTACGCAACAATTTTGATTCCATCACGCGAATATCGGTTAGGTTTTGAAAAATAATGATTTGCCCACGACGATCCTCACCAATATTTAGCGGAGAAATCGAAAACCCAAGAAAGAGTTTACGCCCACTTTTGGTTTTGTAATCTGCTTCTAAACGTTTGGCGGAAGTACTTTCGATATTTTTCACAATTTTCCCAAGTTCTGGGAATGCGATTTCAAAAGACAAGCCTAGGGCAGACTCCTTTTCCATTTCTGTAATCTGAACGGCCGCCTGATTAAAAAAAATAATTTTTTTCGTTTCATCGATCGTCACCACGCCACTACTAATACCGTCGAGAATGTATTCGTTGAGCACTTGCTGTTCAACTGCATTTTTCCTTTCCTCTTCTAAGGCCGTCGTAATTTGTCCCACCCGCTCCGAGAGATAACCTGATAAAAGGGCAAGAACAAAACCCGACGAACTGAAGACAAAAGCTCGAAAACCTAGATCTTGGGTGTGTTTTTGGAACTCGATATAGGGAAAAAAGGTATCAAAAAACCCCAATTCACCAAGAACCATCACGCCTAGAAAAAACGAGGTGATCGTCGCGCTAAGGAGTCCCACTTTTCTCCCCAAAACACTCGCCGCGCTCACAATGATGAGATGAAATAAGAAAACGAAAAGAGAGGAGAGTCCACCTGTAATACTGATAAAAACCGCAGAAATCACCAAATCTAGACTAACTTGAATAATCCCTAAGGAAGAAACGTTGTCCATCTGGCGAATAACGATCGAGTACAAGATCGATAAAACGTAGGAGGCAATAATTAAAAAGAGCAAGGTTGTGGATCTGGCCTCGGTGAGATTTGAAATGGATTCCACATCAAAAATGAGAGCGAAAAGCAAAAATCCTGTGACGACGACCACACGAAAAAAGGTGAGCCTTTCTAGCCTTTCCCTTGAAACAATTGGAATCGAAAACATGGTGATTTAGGTCTTCACACTACCTGCGAGGTTGAAGATGGGCATGTACATTGCGATGAGAATTCCACCTACAATTCCACCGAGGAAGACCATGAGAATTGGCTCCAACAATGAGGTGAGGTTTTCAACAGCCATATCCACTTCGTCTTCGTAGAAATCGGCAATTTTGTTTAACATCGTATCCAAGGCCCCCGTTGATTCACCGACGCCAATCATTTGCACAACCATCGATGGAAACACATTTGTTTCCATCAAAGGATCCACCATATTTTGGCCTTCCGAAATTTTATCTCTCACGTATAGAATTGCTTTTTCGATAGTCATATTACCCGACGTTTGGGCGACGATTTCTAAGGAATCAACGATCGGCACGCCGGAGGAAACCATCGTTCCTAGGGTTCTCGTAAAACGGGCAACCGCTGATTTTCTTACCAAGGGACCGAAGAGAGGCGCTTTCAAAATAGCCTTATCAAACATGGCTCTCGTGGTTGGGTTCCCCATAAACCAACGTATAAAGAAACTGGCAGCAATAACACCACC
This sequence comes from Myxococcales bacterium, assembly GCA_026988815.1. Lineage (GTDB taxonomy): Bacteria > Myxococcota_A > Bradymonadia > Bradymonadales > Bradymonadaceae > CALJNB01. The sequence continues at coordinate 17,160 of JALSKP010000225.1, forward strand.
AACGATGAATAAAATGTTGGATTGGACGAACTCCGACATTGCCATCACCACACGTGTAGGAAGGGGTAATTCGCCGCCGCCCATCTCTTTGAACATGGCGGCAAAGGTAGGAATTACTTTGTAAAGGAGACCGATCACAACAACGACCGAAATCACCAAAACAATAATAGGATAGGTAAACGCACCTTTCACTTTACGTTTTAGCTTTTGAGATTTCTCGATTTCAATCGCCAAACGATTCATTACCGTATCGAGAATACCCGCTTCTTCACCTGCATTGACCAACGATACATAAAGGTTATCGAAGACTCCTTTATGTTTGCGAAGGGCGTCTGCGAGGGTCGAACCCGATTCAAGTTCAGATTTAATTTCGCCAATGACCACCTTAAATTTCGCATGAGGCTCAGCACCACCCAAAAGTTCCAGACATTGCACGATCGGCAACCCTGCATCGATCATCGTTGCAAATTGCCGTGTGAAAATCACCAGAGACTTCGTTGGGACACGAACCTTACCGCCAATTTTGAAAGACATCCCTTTCTTCTTGATCAATTCTGGATCGATATTCTGCGCTCTTAAGCGACGATCGACCTCGCCTTGATCTGCGGCATCCATTGTGCCCTTTCGCACTTCGCCGTTTTGTGTTGTGCCTTCCCAGGTATACGCTGTCATTTACTTACCCTATCCTAATTAATTAACGATATCTGCTTCGTTTTTGGTTTTTTGAAGAAGAACCGCCCTTCTGCTCCATCATACTTCTTAATTCGTCGCGATCTGTACTTCGGGCCATTGCGTGTTCCAAAGTAATGTCGCCTTTATTATAAAGCGCGAAAAGAGACTGATTCATCGTTTGCATAAAACTACGTGATTGCCCGACCTGCATCGCACTATAAATTTGATGCACTTTATCCTCGCGGATAAGGTTTCTAATCGCCGGATTGGGAATCATTATTTCAACCGCAACTGCTCGACCTCGACCCGACGCGTGAGGAATAAGCTGCTGGCTAATAATGCCTTCCAAAACGAAAGAAAGTTGAGCTCTAATTTGCGATTGCTGATGAGGCGGAAAGACATCCACAATACGATTGATCGTCTGAACACATCCGTTGGTGTGTAGTGTTGCAAAAGCCAAGTGGCCCGTTTCACTAATCGTCAGCGCGGCTTCGATCGTTTCCAAGTCTCGCATCTCGCCGATGAGTACCACATCAGGATCCTGACGAAGTACGTAGCGCAATGCCACCTTAAACCCACTCGTATCGGCGCCGATTTCGCGCTGATTCACCAAACAATTTTTGTGCGGATGCAAATACTCAATCGGATCTTCGATGGTCAAAATATGATGACGCTTTTCTGTATTAATCTTATCAATAATACTTGCAAGGGTCGTTGATTTTCCAGAACCTGTGGGTCCCGTCACGAGAACCAAACCACGAGGACGTTCAGCAAAATCTCCGATGATGGAGGGCAAACCAAGCTCACCAAAGCTTTTTATCTCGAAGGGAATTAAACGGAACACGCCCGCCACAGCTCCCCTTTGCATGAAAATATTTCCGCGAAAACGACTTAGGCCTTTTACACCAAAGGATAAATCCAATTCGTTGGTTGTTTCAAAGGATTGCTTTTGAGCATCCGTCAAAACACTATAACAAAGATGGCGAGTGTCGGCGTGATTGAGCGGTGCCGTTTTCAGCGGCACTAAAGATCCGTCGATTCTCAATTGTGGAGGCGCTCCGACGGTCACGTGGAGATCCGAGGACCCCTGTTCGACCATTATTTTTAATAACTGATGAAGATTTGCCAATTCAACTCCTAATGAACAACAGTCTACGCATTAAATGCACAGAAGGCTATTTTTTACTTAAATATTATGGGAGCCAAACGTCAACTTTTCAAAGCCAACGAAGAAAACTCACCTCCTCGCTAACTAATCCGGCGCCGTGTTACGTACCACTTCTTCCGGTGTGGTTACCCCTTCAAACATTTTCTTGATTCCCGCCATACGCAAAGAATCCATCCCTAGATTAATCGCCTCAGCTTTCAATTCGGCCGTCGAATAACCCAACAAAATATATTCTTTGAGTTGCTCAGAGGCCGACATCACCTCATAGAGTGCAACGCGTCCTTTATAACCCGTATTTCCACAGGTATTACAGCCCGCGCCATGATAAATCGGGCGATCCAATAATTCTTCGGGCACCTGTAAATCGGCCAATGTTTCCGGCGTAACCTGCAGCTGCGTTTTACAATCTACACAAATTCGACGCGCCAAACGCTGTGCCACAATCACATTTAAAGACGCTGTCACAAGAAAAGGCTCAATCCCCATATTCAACAATCGACTTACCGTACTGGGCGCATCGTTGGTGTGGAGGGTGCTCAAGACAAGGTGACCTGTTAGGGCAGCCTTAATCGCAATCTCGGCAGTTTCGAAATCGCGAATCTCCCCCACCATGATAATATCTGGATCTTGACGTAAAAATGATCGAAGCGCTGCAGCGAAGTTTAAACCAATCGATTCATGCATCTGCACCTGGTTAATACCCACCAAGTTAAATTCGACAGGATCTTCGGCCGTCGAAATATTTTCCGTAATTTTATTCAAATCGGCCATCGCCGAATACAAGGTCGTCGTCTTTCCAGAACCTGTAGGACCGGTCACCAAACACATGCCATATGGACGATGAATGGCATCCTTAAACAGCGCCAAAGGTGCCGCTTCAAAACCAAGTTTTGTCATATCAAGTTGAAGATTCCCCTTATCCAAAAGACGCAGAACAATCTTCTCACCAAAAAGCGTTGGCAAACAGCTCACACGAAAATCCATCTCTCGGTTGCGCCCCATACGAAGCTTAATGCGACCATCTTGAGGAAGACGACGTTCGGCAATATCCAAATTCGCCATAATTTTTAAGCGAGAGGTAAGGGCATTCTTTAACTTGTGCGGAGGACGCATGACCTCTTCCAAAACACCATCAATTCTAAAGCGTACCCTGAAAATCTTCTCATAAGGCTCAACGTGAATATCCGATGTTCCCCGTTTAATCGCATCGACCAAGATCGCATTCACCAGGCGAATCACCGGTGCATCATCTGCGCCAGCCGCCAAATCGTTCACATCAAGATTCTCTTCCTCGACATAATCGACGTCATCAATATCCAGATCGCCGAGAATCGAGTTAAAATCGTAGGCGCTGAAGTTATCACCGGCACCATAATATTTGACGATTGCGTCGTGAATCGCGCCCTCAGATGCAACCACGCGTTCAATATTAAAACCGGTCATGAACTTAAGATCGTCCACCGCGTAAATATTTGAAGGATCGGCCATCGCTACAACAAGCGTTGTTCCGGTCCTGTTCACCGGAATACATTGATGACGCTCAGCGACTTCCCTTTTTACCAACTCCACGACTTCGGCCGGAATCGTGTAGTTGGAAAGATGGATAGCTGGCACA
>JALSKP010000226.1 GCA_026988815.1 Myxococcales bacterium
AAGCTTTTCCTTCTGATTCTCGTCTTCTCTTCCTGCAAATCAGAAGAGATAAATCGACCGAAAAAAGAAATTTTGGTGTTTAGCGAAAATTTCGAAAAAGCGGATACGCGATGGAAACGCGGAAAAGGGGAGGGTGGAAAAGGACAATGGGAAACGAACAAGGGCGCACTTCACATCGAAAATGCGAAAAATGATCCCTTCTGGTTGGACCTTGATCTCCCGCAATATTTCAGAATTAATTTCAACGTTCAATCTCACTCCAAAGATGGCGACATTAAATTTGAGCTGCTGGGAGACGGACAAAATCACGCCAGCGGTTACATTTTTATCTTTGGAGGATGGAAAAACAGTCTAGATGTCATTGCTAGATTGGATGAGCACGGAAAGGACCGAAAAGCTCAACCCAGTTCTGGAGTGGAGCCAGGAAAAATCTACCATTTTTCTGTTGTTCGCCAACCGAGCACAGACCACCAGGGAATTGAGCTTCGCTGGGAGGTTGATGGCGAAATAAAAATGACCTACATCGATAAAAAACCTCTCTCAGGAGAGAAACATCGTCGTTTTGCGTTTTCCAATTGGAGCTCGCCGCTTTCTTTTTCGGCGTTAAAAATTTACGAAATAAAATAGGAAACCCTATGCTAACTGGTGTTCGTGTGCTCGATCTGTCGCGTCTCTTACCTGGCCCCTTCTGCACGATGTTGTTGGCCGATTTAGGCGCCGAAGTCATTAAAATCGAAGATCCAAGGGGAGGAGACTACGCTCGCTTTTACCCTCCGATGGTGCCTGAGGCTAGTTATGGAAGCTTTTTTGCGTCGGTGAATCGTAACAAAAAATCAGTGAGTTTAAACCTCAAGGACGAGAGCGACCTACAACAATTTAAACAGCTCGTTTTGACCGCCGACGTGGTGATTGAATCCTTTCGTCCCGGGGTCATGAAAAGTCTGGGCATCGACAATGAAAGTTTGAGGGCGTTGAACCCAACATTGGTTTTTTGTTCTCTAACCGGGTACGGCCAAAATGGTCCTAAACGACGGCGAGCGGGTCATGATCTGAACTTCTGCGCGCTAGCTGGGCTGAGTGACCTAAGGGGAAGAAAAGATGAGCATCCTATTCTAGCACCATTCCAAGTCGCCGACTTTAGCGGTGCACTCTTTGCGGCTGTGGGAATCGTAGGCGGGCTGTATAAGGCTGAAAAAACAGGCGAGGGTTGTTTCGTAGATGTGAGCATGACGGAGTCGGCGATGAGTTTCTTAACGCCTTTAATTGCGCAAAATGATTTTCAAAAGGTAAAAAGAGGGGAAAGCTTGCTGGGTGGAGGCGTCCCTGGTTATGAGATTTATCAAACCTCAGATGAGCGATATCTTGCAGTGGCGCCCATTGAAGACAAGTTTTGGAAGGCCTTCATTGACGCACTTGGAAATCCGGAATGGGAATCAGATCATTTAATGATGGGTGAGGAGGGGGACGCGCTTCGGCTAGAAATCGCCCGTTGTATAGCGGAGAAAACTTTAGCGGAATGGGAGGTGATTTTCGCGGAAAGAGATGCCTGTGTGGAGGCTGTTTTGAGCATCGATGATCTACCAAAAGAAGAGCAGTTTATAGAACGCGATATTTTCTTTAAGATGATGGGTGTTAAGCATCTAAAAACGCCGATCTGCACTCGGGAAAAACATAATCCACCGCCCGAGTTAGGGGCTCATAACGATGAAATTCTCGGGGCTTTAAAATAGGAAAGATGGGTTGACCGAATGGGTTCGCGCTGTGATAATCGCGCTATCGTGGAAAAGAAACCCCTTCAAATAAAGCCCCATCTTTTTGGGAAGTACTGCCTTTTGGAGCGGGTGAGTGTTGGCGGTATGGCCGAGGTTTTTCGCGCTAAACCTTTCGATGTACCAGATTTTCGGGGTTATTTAGCGTTGAAGAGAATTCTTCCGCATTTGGCCGAAGATGATGAATTTATCAACATGTTTATCGACGAGGCTAAGCTTACGGTCAGGTTGTCACATCCGAATGTGATTCGAACCTACGAGTTGGGAAAATTCCAAAATTCTTATTACATCTTGATGGAATATATTTCCGGTCGGGATTTATTGGGCATTCAAAAGAGGATGCGCAGAACCAAGCAGATCATGGACATTCACGCGTGTCTTTATGTCGCCCATGAGGTTGCCCGCGGTCTACATTATGCCCATCAAACAGAAAGCGAAGATGGGCAGTTTTTAAACCTCATTCACCGTGATATTTCCCCTCAGAACATTCTCGTCTCCTACCAGGGCTCGGTGAAGGTTATCGACTTCGGTATCGCCAAAGCGGTTGTTCAAAGTACCAAGACCCAGGTCGGCGTTTTGAAAGGAAAGATGGGGTACATGAGTCCCGAGCAAGTTCTGGGAAACACCTTTGACTCGCGTTCAGATCTTTTCGCGCTCGGTACTGTGCTTTGGGAAATGTTGACCAACCGTCGCCTGTTTTCCGGACCTAACGAGTTTGAAACAATGAAGATGGTGCAGAATCCGCAAGTTCCACCACCCTCAAGTATCAATCCGAAGATTCCGCCCGCTATTGATGCGCTTATTGCGCGTGCACTTTCAGCCGATCCCGACAGACGCTTTCAAACGGGCGAAGAATTCGCAATCGCATTGGCTCCTTTTCTTCGTTCTGACTCTCCTCAGATGTTCGCCTCGTGGTTTCAATCTGTTTTTGTGGAGGAGTTGGAAAACGAAAGGCTCAAACATCAAGAGTTTGTCACGATTCGTTCGCCAGCCGATGTCCAATCTCGTTTGCAGGCCGCCTATGTAGGCAACGATCCAAGTGTTGAAAAGATTTGGGATGCCGAAATTTCGCCAGATAAAGACGGTTCTCTAAAAGATTTTGCGAACGAACATACAACGATTCAAGCCGGTGGATTTGAACTCGAAGCGATGGAGTTGGATACCAACGAAATTGATATTCTCGAGATCGAAGATTTGGAGTCCATTGGGCTTATCGAAGAGATCATGGAGATCGATGCCGCTCAAATAGAGCCCATCCAAAATCGAACCCAATTTAAACAAGAGAATACTGCCAAACAACGTATTTCGTCCGAAAATCGGGCTCCCGTTTTGGTGATGGTCGCAGCAATTCTTGCCGTCGTGATCGTAAGTTTGGGGTTCTCTGCGTTTTGGTATTTTGGAAAGAGTCTCACATTGACGATAAGTTCTCTGCCAGAACGGGTTGAGGTGAGTGTGGATGGAACAGTCGTGGGGAAAACCCCACTGCGATTGACTGGAATCAGCGAAGGCAAACATCTCATTGAAGGAACAAAACCTGGCTTTACGAATTTTTCTGGAAATTACGAAAGTTCAGAGAAGAATCAAACCTTTAGTTTTCGGATGAAAAGAAAGGCCTCAAAAAGAGGTTTTATTACATTGAATTT
>JALSKP010000227.1 GCA_026988815.1 Myxococcales bacterium
GAAAGGTTTCTTTTTGTCGCCCGTGATAACAACCGTCCCTTTCATCTCTTTTGCGTCTTCTAAACAGCTCTCAAGAAGCGATTTCCCATACCCTTGATTTTTAAACTTTCCAGAAACCCAAAAACAATTAATCAACATATACCCATCCGCATCGAGCGGAACCCACGCCTCTTTCGCTGGTTGATACTCGATAAAAACCTTCCCTCTCACATCGAGCTTTCTAAAATGATATCCGTTTTTAAACTGGGTTTTTAACCACTTCTTCTTATTCAAATACCCTTGTTTGCTTTTTTTATCAGAGATCGCGCAACAGATGTGTTGCTCTTCGATATTCTCGTCGTTGAGTTCTATAAATTCCCTTTGATTCATATCGACCTCATTTCGTTCATGCTCCACACCGTCCTCCAGAAAAAGATAATCGATAGAGAAGGGATTGCGATACATGTTTTTTTTTAGTGAAAATTTTTCGGGAAGGTCGTGAGATATCCCATTCTTTTCATTAAAAAAAAACGTCTAAGCTCCCCTCCGAAGCGTGGGACAACCTGCGGAAACAATGTAGTGGATGCTGGTGAAGAATGTGACGATGGAAACACTCTCGCTGGCGATGCATGTAAAGCCAACTGCCGCCTGACTTAAGACGAAATAAGTCGTGCCAAAAGGAGTCCAATCGGATTCCTTTTTTGTTGCCCGAACCTAAGAAGTACGCCATAAACTATTCAATGAACACACTTCGAACATGGTTTCTTGTTGGGTTTCGTCACTGCGTTCCATCAACCACAACCTACCATCAACCAACCTACCAATCTCGAATAGTTGAATATCTCTATCGCCGAGAAGAATCTATACTTCAAAGGCTGCGTGGTGCGTAAAGTCGGCGCGATCGGCGACAAGAAAAACAAGAACACCGGAATCCAATTGTTCTGCAAGTTTACAAATTCCGCAGAGGCTCATTCCCGTCACAATGCCTCCGGGAATGCCTTCTTCTTCGGCCAGTTTTTTAGCCATCGTGGCGGCTTGCGCTAAACTAAATTCGTAAACATCCTCAGATCGCATGAAGCATTTTTGGCTGCGCTGCATGCTTTCATGTCCCGTTTCTTCAAGAGGTTTACACGCCAGAATTCTAATCCCAGGATTGCGTTCTTGCAAACCCTCGCCAACGCCCGACAGGGTTCCGCCGCTCCCCACCGAGGACACAAAATGGGTCACGCGACCTTGGGTCTGATGATAGATTTCCACGGCCGTGTTTAAGCGATGTGCACGCGGATTGGAGGGATTGGTAAACTGATTTGCGTAATAATATCGGTCAGGTTCTTTGTTTGCCAGCGAGGCTGCGTAGTCCCTGGCCTCTTCAATACCACCTTTTGAGCGGATGATTTTTGCGCCCAAAATTTCGGCCGTTGCCATCTGAGCACGGCCGTTTTTCTCCACCCCCTCAGGAACAATGAGTGTCACATCGAACCCCATGGAAGCGCCACAAATCGCGTAGCCGACACCGATACTACCCGTGGATGCGTCGACGAGCGTCATTCCCTTTTTCATAAATCCGGCCTTAAAGGCGTCGTTCACAATTTGTTTAGCAGGGCGATCTTTCCCAGATCCGCCAGGGTTGGCAGACTCAAGTTTTGCCCAAATCTGGACATCTTCAGAAATATTTCGTGTGATGCGATGAAGGCGAACCAAGGGGGTATTTCCGATAAGATCCACAATATCGGTTCGCAATTTTGAGGGTACTTTTTCTTTTTCGCTAAGCGTTTGTGTCATGACGTTGGGGGGTTGAGATCAGAAACGAGAAATTTATGTTGGAAGAGACGTGTCTTTTCCCATCCGATGTAGGTACGGCCGGAGTCAGGATTAAGCGCAACAATGGCCGAATCTTTGGGAACTTTATTTTGCAAATCGACGGCAATGGCGACACACGCTGCGCCTTTAGGTCCGAGGATGATGCCTTCTTTTCGGGCAATTTCATCCCGATAACTCCAAGTATCCTCGATCGCCATAATATCAATTTCGTCGAGGGTGCAGGATACGTAATCATTCTCAGCTAAAGTAACTCCTTTTACTATTAAATTCGGATGATGCTCTTTGAGCAACTTTGAAACTTCAACGAAGGTTGCCCCCGTGGTGACCGAGGTTACGAACCCAGAAAGAGGCTGTCCGTCCAAGGCTTCTAAAATTTCGTTCGCAATCGATCGGTAGGCTCCTTTGACCGCTTTGCGCCGATAAGAGTCAATATACATCCGATCAAAGGATTTCCTGGCCCATTCTGACGCCGCTTTGACGGCACCCGATAAGCCATCCTCAGATGTAGTCCAAACCACCTCTGCACCATAATGAAGTACACGCGGATAGAGACGTTCGCCACTCCCCTTCGGAGAAAAAATACGTAAAGACACGCCCATCTTCGCGGCTAAAAAAGCCGCTGAAACGGCCGAGTCATTTAGGCCCGCAATCGAAACGCAATCGTTCTCTTGAAGTTGACCAGCTAGCCTAGCGCGTTCCATGGTCTCCGATAAATACCTATCTCTGATGGTACCGCTGGGAAGAAAAGATTCCATTTTAATGAAAACTTTGGCAAGGCCAGGGCGAATGCTTCGCTTGAGTTGGAGCAAAGGCGTATGTCCGATGAGGTTTTGCAAACCATCGACTGATAAGGATTCACTGAGCTCTTCATCCAACACTTTATTTTCTCCGTTTGAGGTCCCAACATCGTCTGGGTTCACCCGAGCGTATCGCGCTTAAAAATTGGGTCAAGCAGATCTACCCATTTTCCAACTTGCGGATGAAAAAGTTTCAGGCATCATTCCATATATGCTGACATTTGATTCAAAAAATCTGATTGAAAACGAATCTGTGGTCGCCATTGGAAACTTTGATGGTCTACATCTGGGGCATCAAAGTGTCCTGAAACGCGCCCGAGCAAAAGCTGGCTCGCGCCCTTTGGTGGCCTTAAGTTTTTGGCCCCATCCACGCTTTTATTTCCAAAAAGAAACCCACTCTTTTCTGCTGTCCACACTCGAAGAAAGGCACGCTCTTTTATCTCAATTTTGCACCCATACCTTGGCCATTCCCTTTGACGGGGATTTCGTGAAAACAACTGCGCAACGTTTCGTTAATCATTTTCTCATCGAAGATCTCAAAGCAAAGGCGGTTTTCGTTGGACGAGATTTTCGTTTTGGAAATCAACGCAAGGGATCTATCGAAACGCTCATCAAGATGGGAGAAGGAATCTTTGAAACCATGCCCGTGGATCCCATTCGAGATTCAAATGGCGAGGTTATTTCGTCAACGCGTATACGAAAAAATTTAAAGGAAGGCGAGATTGGGATCGCGAACCAACTTCTAGGTCGCCCCTATCAGCTCGCCGGAAAGGTGATTCATGGAGAGGGCAAAGGC
>JALSKP010000228.1 GCA_026988815.1 Myxococcales bacterium
GATGCCTTCCTGCCGTAAGGCTTGTGTTAAATTTTCCGCGTTCGATCTCCCAGGTTCGGCGGTCAGTGTATGTGCATAATGACACAAGGCTTTTTCTCGCGCGCTCAGCTTTTCAACCCTCGTAAAATCTTCCCGGAGGAGGTTCACCCCTTCATCATCTTTCCAATAATGATTCAGTGCTTCCGCGTGATGAATCTGGCAATAACGACACGCATTGGCGCGAGACACCACAACGGCCATCATCTCTCGTTCGGCCCTGGATAATTCGGAGCGCGAAAACATGATTTCCATGTAGAGGTCCATATGTTTAACGATACTTTCGGGTCGCAAACTTTGGATCATATGAACGTCGGCCAATTTACCTCGGCTACGAATAAGGTCGGAATAGATTTCGTCGAGTCGACCATCGGCATCGTCTTTGGAGATGACCTTGATGTGAGCCATGTATTGTCCTTGAATAAAGATTTTCAAATATAGGAATCTTAAAGTTCGCGTCAACTCGAAGTAAGACCGTTCTTTTTAGTCGTTGCTTTTCGTGAGGTTCGTTGCTAAATGCTGTTCGTTTGGGTTTTCCTCGTGAGTCTAGTACAAGGCAAAGATAATGGGCTTGATTCACCAAAACGGTAAAACATTGAAGTATCTATATATTATTTTTTTCTCTTTCTCCTTGACCATCGCGTGTTCTGACAAAACGACCCCTGCAAAGGATGCTTTTTCGGCTCCAGATCAATCTCTGGAAAAAGATGAGGGAGGCGATCTTCGGACATCAGATATGTCGGACGATGCACTGGATAGCGGAGAAGATTTGGTTGAAAAAGAACCCCTCAAGTTTGCATTAAATTGGCCTATTCAAAGTGCACCGCTTGATCCACTCGCCGGCTCGGATGTAGAAAGTTGTGCAGTTTACCAAACCGAATCGTGCAAAGATGGTTTTGAGCGAGTCTGCGAGATTTACGACGTAGAAACCTCGACCTTTGATGAATCGCCCACGCCACTTCTAGAACGAGCCTTCCTATTCGACCGTTGGTACGATCTTTATCAAACGCCGGAAGGGCAAACTGCGGAGAGAAACTTTACGGAAGCCATTGCACCTGGCACGGATGAAAGCATTTGGTCTTCTCCTGAAAAATTTGCGGGATGGAGTGGGACCGAAGATTCCACTTTATGGACGGGTACGGCCCTCAACGCATACATTCTTCGTTATCTTCACACCGGAACGGAAGCTGATTATTTAAGGATGGAGGAAAAAGCCCGAACAATGATTGAATTTTTCGAAGTCACGCGAATTCCTGGGTACGTTGCGCGTTATCGTTATCTGGAGGTCCCCGAAGGTACGCCACCCGATCTTGAGATTATTCACCGTAGCGGCGATGCGACCGAAGATGATCGTGACATAGAAATGCCAGAAAGTCTCGGTTTTCTTCCCGACGCCTACACGTCTGGTCTGGGAACGCCACGCTGGCGAGGCGACCCTTCGATTGACCAAATGAACGGGCCCATGATGACCTTCCCTATGGTCTTCGGGCTTCTGAGAGATGAAGATTTGAAAAGTAAAATCGCCTTCCAAATGAAATGCTATTTTAATAATCTTCAACGGATTGAAATTATAAATTTGAGCAAAAATCAGGAAGCCAAAGACACGCTTCAGCGTTTTTTTGCTGGTGAGATTAACACCGATGCGTACGACTACGACTTCAACAAGATTGATACCATCGTGATGTACGTTCATCGTCAGATTAACTCGAAGAACGAAGGCAGCTACGATAGACAATGTAGCGACTTTATCTCGACCACGCCTTGGAAAGTACTCGATGCGGAAAGTCCTCGCTTTGTTGTCGATATGCTCTCTTTATCCAATGACTTTGTTCGAAAGAATAACCGCAAAGATCAAATTAACCACTTCTATATTCCAAATTTACGCGGTGCCGATGCGGTGCATATGATGCATTTAGCCGCGATGGTTTGGGGATTTACGGGAGATGATCGTTATCGCGAATTTCTCGAAAAGGAACTTTTGGGTAACCTACAAACGGCCGAAGTTGCAGGAACGATGAGTATCTTGATCCCCAACAAATATTGCAGGAAATTTTTTGGAACCAATATTATTGCAGGTCCTCTCTGGGCGTTCAATAATCTTATCAGCGGCTCAGAATTGGGAACCTACCTTCAAGGGAAGATGCGTACAGAGATGTGGGCCAAAGAAGCCTTCGATTTAGAAAACGTCAATTTCAATCTTATGTTTGCCGGAGCCGTTTCTCCCGAAATAGGAGGTGCTGACCGAGAAAAGGCGCTTTCAGAGGGCCTAAGGGTACTCGCCGAATTCGGGGGAAATGGCGGGATACTGAACGACCCTCGTCGCACGTACCAAAGGTCTTTTGATTCAATTGTCGCCTCTTTTCCTAATGATACCCAAGTGCAATGTGCAACCGAGGTTGAGCGGACCGTCTGTGAGCAAGATACGGACGTCTTTGGCATCAAGATCCCAGGAAGGGTGATAAGTTTCGAATGCACGGGAGCGAGTTCAGAATGTATGATGGAAGATGGGAAATGCACAACGGCCTTGGCCTCCAAAGCCTTGTCTCCTCAACTCCGCCAATACGTGGATTATGTTTGGCAGGGGAGTCCCTTTAAGGTTGGCGATCCAAGAAGCGATGGACGACAGTCGGCTGGCGTTGACTATATCGAGCAATATTGGATGGCCCGTTATTACGACTTCATCCAAGGAAATAAAGAAGTTCTTGCATGGAAGGTCAGCACACAAGCGTGCAATCTTTAACATTGGCTCTCTAAGCAATTTTTGTTCACGGGAACTTCTCAAACAAAAAACTTCACAGCGGCTCTCCCACATGTAGCATCATGTAGGACAACGGGAGTTACCATGAAATACAGCACGAACGACATTCTATCTCAAACCTTTGAATCCAGATTCAGGGGATATGATACCGACCAGGTCCATGAGTTTCTCTACGGACTCTCAAGAGCGTGGGACGATATGACCAAACAGCTCAAAGATCTCCTCGATAAAACAGAACACCAAGAGGCGGATCTTCGAGAGTATCGACAACGTGAACGCGCCCTTCAAGACGCGCTTGCGATGGCTCGACAAGTTGCCGAGGACGTAAAAACAAGCGCAAAACGAGACGCTGATCTGGTGATTGCAAACGCGGAATTATGCGCAGAAAGAGTGGTTTCCAAAGCGGAGAAAGATGTCTCTAACGCGAAAGAAACCTTAAGTCGGCTAAAGCAACAACGTGTTCGTTTCGAAGCCGAACTCCGTCAAACGATCGATACCCATTCAAAAATTCTTGAGCTCTATTCCGAAGGCGAGGTCGAGCGCGAGTTTGAAAACGAGTCAACGCCACCTATCCAATAGTTGGCACGCTTT
>JALSKP010000229.1 GCA_026988815.1 Myxococcales bacterium
GGGGAGGGCATTGTCGATTTGGGAAACGTCGCATTATTGCCGGGGTGTGTGAACGCCCATTCACATGCCTTTCAACGCGCGATTCGCGGGCGGACCGAATCCAGAGATCTTGACCATCCCCATGATGATTTTTGGAGTTGGAGAAAGGCGATGTATAGGGCCGCCAATACCTTAAGCGCCGATGATATTACGACCTTGGCCGAGTTTACTTTTTTAGAAATGGCTCAAGTAGGAATAACGAGCGTGGGAGAATTCCATTACCTGCATCATCAGGAAGATGGGTCGCCTTATGCTGACCAAAACGAGTTGGCCCATCGCATGATCGCCGCTGCGCACAAAATTGGAATTCGGATTTCATTGCTCAACGTGGCCTATCATTTTGGCGGTATTGACGAGGCGGCCCGCCCTTCCCAATGTCGATTTGTTTCGCAGGATTTGGAGAGCTATTTTGAGCGTGTGAGGGCTCTTAGATCGACATGGAAAGGCGATAATGTGGTTATAGGTTATGCACCTCATAGCGTGCGGGCTGTGGATGAAGAGTGGTTGATAGCAATCGCACAACAAGCGCAAGTCGATGCATCTCCACTTCATATTCACGCGAGCGAACAGAGGGCAGAAGTCGAGGACGCGTTGAAGAAACGTGGACGTTCACCGATCCAATGGATCCACGATCAGGGTGCGCTCGGATCAAATACAACGATTATTCACGCTAATCATGCGACCGAAAAAGAGATTGCGTTGATGGCCCAAAGCGGCGCATCGATCTGCGCCTGTCCGACCACCGAGCGTAATCTTGGTGACGGTTTTCTTCCGATGTCAGCTTTTTTAAGGGCCGATATTCCGATTTGCGTTGGGTCGGATAGTCATACCCAAATTGATTTATTTTCGGAACTGCGTTTACTCGAATATAATGAACGCTTGCAAAAAGAAGAGCGAAATGTATTGGCCCAGGTTCGTGGCGAAGAGCATACTTGGGCCGCGCTTTTTCCGATGCTTTCGTGCAATGGATCGCGTGCACTCGGGCTCGGTGCGGCATCGATATCCGAAGGACAGGTTGCCGATTTTATTACCTTAGATTTGGAACACCGAACGCTTCTGGGATCTGATTGGGGCGCATTGGCGAACAATGTTTTGTTAACCATGACGCCAGATGCGATACGTGATGTTTTTGTGGGTGGAAAAAAGATTATCGATAATGGTAGACATGTTTACCAAAGTGAAGTCTATGAAAAGGTTGAAGGCTTGATGGATAAATTGTGGAAAAAGAGTTGAAAGAAAAAAAGAGACATCATGTGTACCTCATTCCGGGATTTTTCGGCTTCGCATCCATTGGCGGTATTTCCTATTTTCGCCAAGTTAGAGAAACCCTAACAGATGCTTTTCAACGTCGAGATTTGGACGTTGAAATTTTTGATGTACGGACGATGCCAACGGCATCCCTTACTCACCGTGCCCGGAAACTTGCGATGAGTATTCGAGATAGCGGCGGTCTGGACGAGGACGTCATTGTTCACCTTGTCGGTCACTCTACCGGTGCGCTCGACGCAAGGCTCCTTGCCTCGCCGAGCGTGGAGCTTGGGCTCGGACAATTGAAAAGTAAAATACGCAACAATATTGCGACCATTGTGAGTGTGTCGGGTCCACATTATGGAACGCCCTTGAGCAACTTTTTTACGACCTTTTATGGAAAGAATCTTCTCTATCTTGTTTCACTTTTGGTGATCGTAGGATTGTGGCGAAAACCGATCAGCATGATTGGTGGGATGGTGGGCTTCCTTGGAAAGCTGAATAATCTTTTGGGTTTGGATGAAACCCTTTTGCACCAAATTACGAATAACTTGCTGCGCGAATTCGGTCCTCAGGAAGAGGTTGAAGTTAGAAATTTTCTGCATTCTATTTTGGACGATCAAGGTGCAATGATTCAAATCACACCCGAGGGAATGGAACTCTTTAATGCGACGACGCTCGATAACCCCGACATTCGCTACGTATCTTACGCAACCTCGGCGCCGCCGCCGATTGAGACGATAAAACGTATTTCGCTTAGGCACATGCTGACCCCGATGAATAAAATTCTGTATGGTATTTTATGGACGCTGACTTCCCGGGCGCATCCGGGGTATCCCTATCATCCGCCCCTTGAGCTTCGCGATTTAGTAAACAATCAGCCTTTACCTTTTGCGCTAACGGAATCGATGAGCGATGGGGTGGTGCCCACTTTAAGTCAGGTTTGGGGCGAATTTCGAGGCGTGGTTCGCGCAGATCACCTCGACGTTATCGGCCATTATCTTCGAGGGCCTTTTGATAAGAGAGACGGTGCGGATTGGTTTGGTTCGGGCGCAAAATTTGGTCGTTCAGACTTTCAAATTCTTTGGAACGATGTTGCCTCGGTTCTGATGGATAGCGCGAAATGAAACGCGTTTTATTTATCGGTGGAACAGATCCCTGTGGCGGAGCTGGCCTACAGGCCGACTTGCGAACGGCCACGGCCTTCAAGGTTTGGGGGTTGAGCGTTGTGACGGCCGTGGTTGTGCAGAACACCTCTCGTGTTAGTTCAATCTCGTCGGTAGGATCTGAGGTTTTGGAAGCTCAACTAGAAAGTGTCGTCGAAGATATTGTTTTTGACGCGATTAAGATCGGCATGATTGCAAGCCTGGAGAATTTAGAAGTAGTAAGAGTGTTTATTAAAAAGCAAAGACATCTTCCCATCGTTCTTGATCCGATTTACTTTGATGGTAGTGGAGAAACGCGGCTTGCAAGCGATCTTCTTTTTAAGAAAATGTTAGGCGCTTTGGGTGAAAATGTTTCGATAATTACGCCCAATTCCAAAGAGGCACTTGCATGGGAAGAGGGCGATCTCGTCGAGGTTCTCCAGAGATTGCACGCCTACGGTCCTGATGTTCTTCTAAAAAGCGGTCATCTAGATAGTAAGAATCGAGACTATATTTTTGATTATTGGTGCGACAAGGAAGGTATTAAAGAACTCAAAGCCTACCCTCGAAAAGACGTCGATCCACGTGGGACGGGCTGCCACTTGGCCTCAGCTATCGCCTGCGGTTTGGCGCAGGGGAAGACGCCAATAGAGGCGGTGGAGGAAGCGCGCAAATGGTTGGCCTCGAAATTTCAAAATGGATTGATAAGTATTGGACAAGGTCGGCCGTTGATTGGCAATTAGTTGGGTTTGGTCGCGTTGCTTTTACCCCGACTGCGTGGGCCATCAACGCCAACCTACATTCCAGAGCCAACCCCTCACTAGTGTGATCAAAAAGGGTGGGATTCTAGTATGACCATTCATTGTGTCCTTGTGGTATTCGAGGGGATTTTTGTTCGGAAGAGAAACTCCCTCTCCCTCTGGGAGAGGGCTGGGGTGAGGGCGATCA
>JALSKP010000230.1 GCA_026988815.1 Myxococcales bacterium
ATTTCGGAGCAGGGGTGGTGAAAAAACTCATCGGAGAAATCGAGCATTGGGAACGCACCAAAGGTAAACGCTATCCCTTACCTGAAGCTAAAGGTTTGGCAGACTCGATTCGCCAACAATTGGCATCGCTTGACTATGTTGATCGCGCCGTTGTCGGCGGTTCAATACGGCGAGGAAGAGAAACGATCGGTGATATCGATATTCTGATTACAACCGATGATGCCAAGCGAGCCTCCGATTATTTCAAACGCATGCCCGAGGCGGTGGAAGTTATTTTTGACGGAAATACACGGGCCTCGATTCGAGTCGTTGGCGGAATTCAAGTGGATTTGCGAGCCCTCGATGTGAATGCCTTCGGGGCAGGATTGCATTATTTTACCGGCTCAAAATTACACCATATTCGAATGAGGATTCGATCCAAAAGAATGGGATTAAAGATCTCCGAAAAAGGAGTCGTGCCCTACGAGGATCCTGATTCTGGACCCATCGGTCCGATGGATACCGAAACTCAAATCTTTAACGCGGTGGGCCTTCCCTACATCCCGCCAGAAATTCGAATGGGAAAGAAGGAAATTGAGTTAGCCGAACAGGGAAAGCTTCCGACTTTATTGGATGCATCGATGTTACTTGGCGACATGCATATTCACACGAAAAGCAGTGGTGGTCGAACGAGTCTGGATCGTATGGCGGAGAAAGCTAGTAAACTTGGTTACCAATGGGTTGTTGTCGCTGAACGATCTAGAGGTCTTCACCCTAAAGGTCTCAACAATGATGAGATGCGTAAGCATTTCAAAAAAATAAGGGAAGTAGGATCACTTCATGGCGTTCGTTTAATTGCTGGCGCCGAAGTTGGGATCGACTTACAAGGGATGTTTGATATCCACCATCGTGTGTTAGCGCAATGCGATTTCGTCATTGGACGGCTCACCGGCCGAGAAGACGCCGATGCCGAAGAGAATACCCAACGGATTACATGGGCTTTGGAGACCGGTTTGATGTCGTGTTTGGGCTCGCCGACGGGGCGCCACTTAGGCGTAAATTCGGGCTATGATCTCTACTTCGACGAAATCGTTCGGACCTGTATTGATTTTGGTGTGGCCTTGGAAATGAACGCCCACCCCAATCAATTGGATTTAAATCAAAAGTTAGCCGGTCGTGTGAAAGAATTAGGGGGCCTCATCATGTTGGGTTCAAATGCAGGATCTGTGATCGGAATGGAAAATATTTCCTATGCTATTCAACAAGCCAGACGCGCTTGGTTTGTCGAGGGAGATGTTTTAAATAGTAAACCTATAGACGATATCCTTGGGGAGTTGATGCGTTTGAAATAACGGGTCCAAATAGAAAAACCAGCACGATGCTGGTTTTGGGTTCGACTGCGATGCGTATCTTTTAGAGACAGATATTGAGGATAGGAACGCAGCTTGCTCCATTGGGGCACTCTGGGCTTGCTAGGAAATCACACCCGCAAATTGGAATGAGGTCCGTGCTACAGGTATTACCACCTGGGCAAGAGCATACGTTATTGACCATAGGACCACAAAGTCCGCAATCACCACCACCGAACGGATTTTCACACGTTCCACTCTGAGGATCGCAGAATCCAGGAGCTGGACAACTCATCGGATCGTTAGGATCACATTGTGAGCCACCGCCAACGGTTGTACATTGACCGTTTGCGTCACAAGAGGTTCCCGCAGGACAGACTGTTGGATCGGCCATGCAATTGGGTGGTGGGCTACAGGCGCCATCAATGCAAAGCTCGCCGCCCATACAATCGTTTGCAGAAACGCAAGAGACGCAGCATTCTGAGATACAATAAGGTGTTGCACCGCCACATGAACCGGCACTGCCGTCACATGCTTTTTCGCAAGCGAAACACTTTCCGCCGTTGGTACATACTTCGCCAGCTGCCATATTACATTCCGAATCTTGTAAGCACTCGGCACAGAAACACTTGATCGGATCCCAAGCAGGTCGTGCTGAGTTTGGATCACATTGGGTAGGATCTTCACCAGGGCAGTTGGTGATTTCGCAAATACCGGTCGCAACATTACATGCTTCGTTAGCGTTACATGAGTCGGCGCTACATTTGGGAATACAAGAGAAGTCGACCGAATTACAAACCTGGTCATCGGGGCAGACGACTTGATCACAATTTGTGGGATCGCCACAGTTTCCAGTCGCTAAACAGGCTTTTCCTTCTGGACAACTGGTCGCATCACATGCGCACTTTCCTTCCGTACAAACGTGGCCCATTGCTTCACAACTTGCGTTGTCTTGGCAACCCGTCTCGCAACTTCCGCTAGCCGCGCAGTACTCGGTGTCGGCACAATCGGTGTTGTCTTCGCATCCACCAACGCATTGATCTTCAACGCATGTCTTGCCGTTTGAGCAATCCATATCGGTGGTACATGCTTTGGTATCGGGCACGCATTTATCTGTAATGTCGCATTTTTCGCCCTTTTTACAGTCTTCGTTTTTTGTACAATCTCCACTACCGCCAGCTTCACAAAGTCCCTTATTACAGAAACCTTTGGCACAATCGGAATCTCCAGAACATTCAGGCTTGGAACAAGAACCTTCGTCGCTTGGAGAGGCTTTGTAGCAAACTTGAGAAACCGTACAAAAATCGCAAGAGGCCGAAACGCAAGCATTGGATGCAGAACAAACGGTTCCGAGTTGACAATCATTATCGGTGGAACAGGAGCCTCCGCCTTCCGGCGCATCACTTCCACAAGCCGCTAGTCCTAGCGAAGCGAAAAATAGGGATACTAAAAAAATACGTCGAAAATGCATACTTACAAACCTGCTTAAGTTTAAATTCAATTGAAGTCTGGAATGTAGGAGGAATTGGGTATTATTGCAAGGATTTAGTGTAGGCGGGTGTAGGGAAGGGATTCCCAGACGAAAAAGACGCCTTTGTGGAAGGACCTTATGGTTGGGAGGAAAAGACTAGTAAGCAACGCCGATTGAGGTCGCTTGTTCCTTCAAGGTTTCAAGGACCTTCGCGTCAAAAGATGTCGCCTTTTTGGATTTTCGCATCTCTTTTTTCAAGTAAGTATCTCTCTTCTTTGAAAGGGCGAGAATACTTTTTCGAATTTTGTCGCGCTTCTTCTGCATTTTTGCGATGTAGGCGTTTCGCTGTGCTTTACTCATCTTTTGCATTTTCTTACTTAATTGATCTTTGGGAATGCCGTCCAACTTTTTCCCATCCCTGACTGCTTGAACAAGGTCCTCATTGTTCATGCGATCCGATTTTGCAGAATAGGTTGCACTGGAGGCTGAAAGAAGAAGGGAAAGGGATAGAAAATGTTTCTGCATGTTTGACTCCGAATGTTGTTAAGGAGTTGAACGAGTAAAATCGAAAAACGATC
>JALSKP010000231.1 GCA_026988815.1 Myxococcales bacterium
GTGGGGGACTTCGTTTTAGCTTGTGGGTTTATTGGCTTCGGCCTTGACCTAGTTACGTTGTTGAACTTATTGAACCGCTTGCTTGTTTGATCGCCCTCACCCCAGCCCTCTCCCAGAGGGAGAGGGAGTTTCTCTTCCGAACAAAAATCCCCTCGAATACCACAAGGACACAATGAATGGTCATACTAGAATCCCACCCTTTTTGATCACACTATTTTTCTAACTGAAGACTTGAGGTGCGTTGCCGATGTCTTTTGCGTATGCGTTGCCGGGTTCTACAAGTCGGTCGTAGAACATCGCCATTGCACCAATGCTGATAGCATAAGTGAAAATGACTCCCACACAAAGCGCCAACATTCCAACAAAGTTGAAAACGGCGAGGATAATGCCGAAGATAAATAGCTCGACTTTGTGACCTTTCATTAGTGCCCAACTGGTTTTTATCGCGTCCATAGGTTTAAGGTTTTTGTCGATGACCAGGAAAGTACTCATCGATAATCCCAACCCAATAATAATCCCCGGAAGGATAAGAAAAGCCAATCCTGCATACATCGCAAGTTGCATAATTAATTGGGTGATGATGAGTGAAATCGCGAAGGATTTGACATCGACCATATTATTCATCTCGAGTTTCTGCCCGCGAATCGCTCTCAACCAAATGATATTGATCGCACCAAGAAGTACGGCCATCAACAATGAGGAAATCATCGATACGAACATTGAGGTACCGGAGGTAATAACGGAGGCAACAATCTGCCCCGCATCGCCACCGATAGAGGCTCCCAGAGAATCGGAAAGGAAGGAAGCTAGGAGGTTAAAAGGAAGGGAAATGATGGTCTGAGCAATGCCGTAGATAATCATCGCAACGATCGGAATGGCTATCGTCTCGGCCGGGTATTCTTTCACCAATTCGAAGGAATTTTTGATGGCTTCAACAGCGTCAAAATTTCTTTTTTGTAGTCGCTCGATCTGAATGTCAGCACTGGTAAGTGAGCCGCCTATAGGATTACTAGTAGGGCGCCCGCTTGATTGAGCTGGTTGAGCTGGTTGATTGGGTTGATTGTTCCAAGACGCCATATTTTCTCCTTGATGATTAGGGGGCGATTGTGACCAAAGAGCGATCTTTTGTAAAGACGATGAGAACGAAAGGTCATTTTGCTCTTGCGTGGCGCTGTCACCTATCCTAATTTTAGAACTGGCAGCACGCGCAGGCGATTCTTTCGTCTAAGGATCACGAGTGTGAAACATTTCCTTCGTTTAAAATGGGATTTCCTCGTTATTGTGATCCTTCTGGGCGGGGCCCTCGCGTTCTCTTTTAGAGATGCTAAATGGGTCATTCGCGCAGACAATCCCCACGTACAAGGCAGTCGTCCGCCCGATCGTTTTGTTGGCGATATTCTTTTGCTTACGCCGGAAAGTCCACCCGATCGGGCGACAACCTTCTCTGAACTCGATACCTCCTACGCATGGTATAACGCGCTCTGGCAACGCTACGGTTCCTTTGCCTCCGCCAGGGTTTCAGAACTCAGCCCCGAGCTGCTCGCCGGTAGACTGGCGCTTATCGTTCCCAACAGCGTCGCTAAAAACATGTCTATTGAGGGAATGCGGGCCATAGAAAATGCCACCAAGGCGGGCATTTTTACAATCGTCGAAATGCCGACTGAAAACTGGTCAAATTTTCTCCACCTCAGGGCCAACTCCAGGGAAAAAAGGCAGGCAACCTACGCCCAGTTAAAGGGGGGAATTGAGATTCCGCTCACCGGCGAACGTATTCTCTTAGAACCACTGGATCCCGACTATCAAACGCACTTCAAAGTTGATGGCGAATACGGTTACCTCTCGCGCGCAGTCGGAAAAGGTCGCGTTTTCAGTCTTGCTTTTCACGCCGGTGCCAACTGGATTGCACTCCAACAAGGGCTCCCTTCCAAAGGGATGCGCTTCTCGAAGAAAACGATACATAACGGACAAAGGGGCTCCCTACCCAGCCCTCGCCCTTTGGCCGACCTGCTCGAAAATGCCATTTTTGAAGCCGTGGAAAGCTACAGACCCACACCACGTTTTTCTCCCTTTCCCCATTCCTATAAAGGCGCGATAAGCATTGTTCACCCGCGTTTTGCACGTGACACATCCACACGCGTCAATACCAAACCGGGCACACTCATGTGGGCAAATTTTGACGATTCCGATCATCTTCGGGAAGGTGAAGAACGATATTGTATTTGGTCCACCCAACGTCCGAATATGTTTAACACACGATACTTTAACACCCCTTATCTTCCCCTATTTCAAGAGTTGGATTTGGGTCTGCAATTGGAGCACTGTAAAGTAACGATGGCCCAAGACATGTCGTGGAAGCAAAGTTGGTTGGGTGACCTTAAAAAAGTCGCTGTATCAGACGCCGTTTTGGATCTCTCCTTCGGTCCAGCACCCGAAAGCGAACCCGGCTTCGTTTTTGGTACGGGCTTTCCTTTTTATCCGATCACAAGGGAAGGACTTGCGCTTCCTTTACTGCTTCAACCGCTCATTTTTACAAATGCCCGACAACTCAGAGAGCTGCCTACTTTTATCAAAAACGAAAATATTGAAGGACAAATTCTTGGCGTTTCCTTTCCTACAGATGAAATGAAGAAACGACCGGATGCGCAAAGTCTCATCGTGTTAAAAGAAATTTCGGACATCGCGAAGAAGGAAAACTATTGGTTGAGCCCACCTTTAGAAATCGCCTATTTTCTATCCTCTAGGCGGCGTTCTGTTTTGTCATCTCAATGGTCTCCTTTTGATCAACGTCTGGTGATTTCGCTTAAAATCGCACCGAGCGCCTATCCCTTATCTCTACGCATCCCCGCCTCTTACCAAGGCGAGCCCCTGGAATCTATCTTGCTCGATAATAAAGCCCAGAAGATTAAATCTAAACATAAACCAAGACACTATTTTTTGGAGCTTTCTGAAGGCCGACATAAAATTGAGGTGCGCTATCGAAAACCCGAAGAGAACCTCGATCCCCCGCCTTGAACACAAAATTATAGATTTTGGGTCCTGATTTGATGACCGAAAATCGCGGGTTGATCTTCTCGTAACTTCAGTTGACGGCCCCGCCGATCGGGGTAAAAGCACAGCGACGAAACCCAACCTCAAAGGAAACGATGAATGACTCCTAAAAAATGTCCAGATATGTTTCAAAATGCAAATCTGATGCAAGATAGAAAGAAGTAGGACAAAAATAGAAAATTTCGATACGATGCCTTTGAAATTTTTCGCACAACAATAGAGTCCCTCATGGCAAAGAACGAAAAAGATAAAGATGTGATCAAAACAATCACGCGAAACAAGAAGGCCCTCTTCAACTATTTTGTAGATGAAGAGTACGAAGCTGGCC
>JALSKP010000232.1 GCA_026988815.1 Myxococcales bacterium
AGGTGATGGCCTCAAAGCTTGAGAACCTTGCCGGCGCTATCGAACTCTACCAAGATGTTCTCGATATCGATGCTCAAAATTCTGACGCAGAAAATGAGCTCCATCAGATGATGGAGAGAGGTGAGATGGCCGCCGAAGCAGCTCTCTTACTTGAACCCATTTATCGTCAAAGTGGAGAGTCTGAAAAACTTATTCGTAGTCTTGAAGCACAAATCGGCGACGATGTTTTTGAGAACGCACAGCGATATAAAGAAATTGCGAGAATTCAAGAACAGGATTTGGACGACTCCGATGCTGCTATTCAATCCTTAACCAAAGTCTTTGAATTTTCGCCAGATGATATTGATTTGCGAAATGAATTGGAGAGTTTGGTACAGCGCACCCAATCGTGGGAAGGGTTGAGTTTTGCATTTGAAAACGCGTTAAAGAATAACTTCGATATGTCGGACGAGACAAGAGCGGATATTCTCTTTGAGCATGCGAAAGTTCTCGAAGAACGATTGGAAAATTTCGAACAAGCGACCGAACAATTTGAGGCGGTTCTCGTGATTTCTCCGACCAACGAAAAGACCTATGACGCCCTCGATCGTCTCTATTCAAAAACAGGAAACTACGAAGGCCTCGCCACACTTTACGAACGCAGAGTAGAAATTTCTCATGGCGTTGAGCAGAACCGTTGGCGAATCCAGCTTGCCAATCTTTACGAAGAAATTCTGGATGAAGAGGAACGGGCGATTGAATGTTATGAGGCGATACTTACCCAGTTTCCAACAGATCTTTCGGCCAGTCGCTCGATGGAGCGTTTGTTGAGCAAAGCCAAGCGTTGGAACGATCTTGGGGATCTTTATCGTGACCAGTTGGCCAATGCAGACACGGATGAAAGCGCGGACGAGGCGAGATATAAACTCGCAAAAGTGCTTGAAGGCGAGCTTGACCAATTCGAAGAAGCAATGGAGATTTATCGAGAAATTGTGCGTCGTAATAGTAACCATTTGGGCGCCAAAAGAGCGCTTGAAGGCTTGTTGCGAGACATGTCACTTCGTGGCGATGATGCACGTATCGAGCGTATTGCGATTCTTGATTTGTTGATGGAAATTACAGATCCGAAAACCGAACATTTGAAAGTCGCGCGTTGGATGGAGGAAAAAATCACCCTCATTGACGACGTCGAAGAAAAGGTTGCTATTTATTATCGCATCGCCGAATTTTCGGAAAATTCGGATCGTGTGGACGAAAAAATTCAGGCGATGTTAGCCTTGGCCAATGCCTATCAACACGATCCTACGCCGATTGGGTTGGAAGCAAGAATCAACAAAATTGCAGTTGAAACCGATACCTGGGATCGACTCATTCCGATTTATTTATCGGGTCTGGAAAAAACCGAAGAACCGGAATTTCAAGAAAAGCTTCTTGTGTCTATCGCCGGTATTTATGCGGGGCCGATGAACGATCAGGATTCCGCCGTTTCTGCCTATCAAGAGGTGCTTCAGCTATCCCCGACCAATATTCATGCCGTTCAACACTTGGAAAAGCTCTACACCGATCTTGAGCTTTGGAAGCCTTTGGTTGAAATCTTGGAAGCCAAAGTTGACAATCTTTTCGAAGTCGAGGAGCAGGAAAGGGCGCTTAAACGTATCGCAAGAATTTATGACGATGTGTTGGATGATATCGAATCAGCCGCCCACGCTTACCGTCGCTTGTTGGAAATCAATCCAGGGCATCGAGATTATTCAGGCTCCCTGGAAAAGATTTACGAAGAAACCGAACAATGGGTGGAACTTGACGAGCTGTTGCGCGCGAAAGTGCTTCAGGTCGATTCGGACGCCGAAAAAGCGGTCATCTACACGCAGATCGCCCGTATACATCGCGATATGTTGATGGACGATTTCGCGGCGGTGGACGCCTTTAGGATGGTTAGCGAATGTGACGTCAACGACGAGAACGCCGTCAACGCCTTGGTTTCTCTTTACGAGCGAACCGAACAATGGCCCGATCTTTTGGAGGCCTTAAATACCCAAAAAGAGTTCGCCGAAGATGTGGATTCGATCAACGATATTGAGTTAAAAATCGGTCGTGTTCTTTTCGAGAAATTGAGTTCTCCTTTCGATGCACTTGAGGTTTACAAGTCAGTCTTATCGCGGGATTCACAAATTGGAGCGGCTCGAAAAGGAATGGTCGAACTTTTAGGAATGGAAGATACGCGACAAGATGCCTCCCAAACCCTAGAAAAAATATACCGAGAAAATGCCGAATGGTCGCTCATTCAGGAAATGTATGAAAAGGAGTTATCCGGTTTGGATGACACATTAGAGCGCGGTATTATCTTGAAGAAGCTCGCTGGCCTCTTAGAAAGCGAACTTGAGAATCCGGCAATGTCTTTTATCACATTGGGAAGAGGGCTTCGTGAATCGCCGGGAGATCCAGAAATTTGGGAAGGCCTTGATCGTCTCACGGTGGTTCTTGAAAACCCCGATGAGTGTGTTGCTATTTTTGAAGATTGTGTCGAATCACCTATTGATGATCCAGATCTTATTCGTCGTTTGCATACCAAGCTTGGTAAGCTTTATTACCAACTTCACGAAAATGGAGAAGCGTCGAGGCATCTTGTTTCGGCCTTAGATATCGATGCTTTTGATGCGGATGCTCTGGCTCTATTAGACGAGGTTTATCTGAGAGAGCAAGATTGGAAGGCTTTGTCAGAAATTCTCCAGCGGCGGATTTCGATCGTCGAAGGTGGAGAACAAAATGAATTGCGTTACCGTTTTGGATACATCCAAGAGGCAGTCTTTGACGAAAGGGAAGAGGCCGTGGAGCAGTATCGTTTGATTCTTTTGGAGGATTCAACGCACGAAGCATCGATCGATGGTCTGGAAAGGTTGTCAAAAGATCCTGTATTGGTCATAGAAATATCCGAAATTTTGGAACCTGTTTTTATCGAAAAGAGTCAACCTTCAAGGCTCGCAGATCTTTTGATCTCAAAGCAAGAAGGGCTTGAGCATCCGGTCGATCGAGCAGAGAATTACGAGAGAATTGCCAACCTAAATCTGGAAGTGTTGGAGAACCCGCACGTGGGTTATGCCTATCTTAGTCGTTCTTTTCGAATCGATCCGATGAACGTTGACGTTCAGGAAAGAATAGAAGAGTTGGTCGAAAAAATGGCCATGTACGAAGAACAAGTCGCACTCTACGAAGAGGTCGTGCAAGAGCTTGATGATACAGAACGCGCGAACGAATTAAGTTTGGTCGCCGCTGGATTGATGCGTAGTAAACTTGAAGACGACCGCGGAGCGTGGGAGGTCTACCATCGTGTGATTAACGAAGATGGTGAGAACGAAGTTGCCTTGAAGGGGATGGAAGATATTGCCAGACAACGT
>JALSKP010000233.1 GCA_026988815.1 Myxococcales bacterium
CGAATTTTTTCGTTGTATTCATCTGTGTCCCGGATACCTTCGCGCGCAGGTCCGCCGCGAGCGTCAAGTCCGTGGCAGTTCGTGCAATATTGTTCAAAGAGTCCTTTTCCGTCTGTGGGATGGGCCACGGCGTCGATCTCGGCAAACATTTCGTCGATTTGTTGATCGCTAATCATATTCGATAGACGAACGTATCAATGCTTTAGGCGACGATGCTTTCTGAGCGCTTGCCGGCAATGCGCAAAGGGTTTGGTGTTCTTAACGATAACGATCGCTCCCGCTTGATGAAGTCCTTAGAATATCGAATCGATGTATCAGGCATTGAAAGAATGACCTATTCGCCGGAATTAGTTGCGGTGTTTACAAAAGCCGATTTTGTGGCCTTTGAAAGTGTGCAAGGCTGTGGGTGGTCTTTTGAGGAGAGGGAGTTTCATCCTTGTTGATGAGGCCAAGGTTCGGCCCTCTCCAAAACATCATGCAATGGCATCGTTGGCAAAGATCGTTGGCGTCTCATACTTGGTCAACAACAAGAAAAACTTAACGCTCGTGCCAGACGGGCAGGGATTGCCTTGGACCAAATGTATGGCCAAGGCGGTGTAAGGGGGTTTGGTGGGAGGGCAAGAAGATTCTTTTCCGAGTACGCGAGAGTGGGCCGATGAATTAGAGGCTCTTTTTGGCGAAAGAGTACGTGAGGAAATCTTAGCTGAAGCTGCACCGTTTTTACCTGCAGCGGTGTTCGAAATGGATCCAGAATCGGTGAGACCCTCGGTGGATTTACTTGAGACTATTCTACCGTTGGCGGGATCGATGTCCGAATCTCAGCTTTCAAAGCTGCGTCCCCGGATCGATCGTTGTGTGCAGGAGCTCACCAAAATGTTGGCCAATCAGATGCGTCCGGCACTCTTTGGAGCAAGCTCAGTCCTTCCAACTCGACGCCCTAACAATCGGTTGGATATACGTCGAACGATTCAAAAAAATATGGCCCGCGTGTACGTGAACGAAGAAGGAAAGAAAGAGCTCTATCCTGATCGTTTGATCTTCAAATCAGCGCAAAAAAAAATCGATGGATTGGGATTCGTTTTTTCTTGTCGATGTGTCTGGATTGATGGAACCATCGGTCATTTATTCTGCAATCGTATCGGCGATATTGACTGGGGTCCCTTGGGTGAATCTGAAGTTTCTAGCCTTCAATACTGAAATTGTTGATTTGAGTGCCTTCGTTTCTGATCCTCTCGCGTTGTTATTAGAAGTCAAAATTGGTGGAACCAATATCGGAAGAGCGATGCAATTTGCCGAGGATGGGGTTCGTGTTCCTGGTCGTACTATCATTATGGTATTGAGCGATTTCGAGGAAGGTTTTTCTAGGAATCGCGTTATCGAAAAGGCGCGGAGTCTAGTGCAATCGGGTGTTAAAGATGAGAGATGCTGGTATGTTGAACGGAACGCGCTTTTTGGATGCCCTTTACCAAAGCGCTCAGAAGAGGGAAGGGAAGGAGTGTAGGCGAATTCAGGCGCTCTTGGGTAGGCGCAATTTCCTATCGACATGCTTTTCTAGAAGCCTTGGTGAAAGATTCATGGCGTGTTCACACCAAGCGTGTTTGAGAATTGTTCTTCTTTGCAGCGGACATCCCGTCGTTAGTAAATTCGTTAGTAAATCGGCCGAGGAGACGCGGATAGGTAGAAAATATGACGAGATTCCCCTTCGGTTGAAGTACGAAGGTAGCGTATTGTGAAATAGTATTTTTACTCTTCGACGGAAGTCCAGCACTCGATTGAAGACCGTTCCACCTGACTGATACGAAATTTCTGACACTTTTTTGAAAATATTAAATGGGCATTTCATGTGGTAACAAGGGGCGAATATAGATTTCATTACGAAAATGTTTTTTTGGATAAGTATTACAGATTCACCTATTTTAATTCATCTACACTATTCATTTTAATGAAATTGGTTGATATTCGCATTCGCCCGGCCTACCATTTTTCTACTACAAAAAAATTGAAACGGTGCGTCATGAAAAAACATCTTTTTTTTATATCTCTTTTGGTCTTTTCTTGTGAGGGAGATGTAACCTTTACGAGCATACAAGGCTCTCCTCCTCATTTCCAAGATGCGCTGGAGAAAACTAAAAAAGAAAAAGAGCCCAACACACCAGCGCTTCCATCAGCCTCAGACCAATCCACAAGTTTGGCAACGTCCAGATTAAGTCGACGTGAAGTTGAAAATGTAGTGATGGAGGTCTTTAACATTCAGGGCCTAGCCCTTTCACGCCTTCCCGCTGATGTAGCAGAACCCTTTGACACGCAGCAAGAAACGAATGAGGCCTCCGATGTATTTGTGGAAGGTTTCGAAAGTATGGCATTCGAAATTGCAAAGCGTGTATCGGACGATCAAACTTGGATTTTAAAGTACGCAGCGTGTACCCCGTCGGATGTTCAGGATCGAGCATGTATTGGCGATTTGGCACGAAATATTGGTGAGGTGTTATGGCGGACCCACTTATCCGATAGCGAAATTTCAACGCTGTTGGATCCCGCGATGGCCCTCGCCAAAGACGCCAATGATATACGTTATGCAATTCGTTTCGTGATTCAGGGCTTACTTCAAAGTCCTCGGTTTATTTATCGTGTTCAAATCGGCGAAGAAGAGGAAAACGGTCTTGTACGGCTGACCAACGAAGAATTGATAACAAAATTATCCTTTTTGATTTTGGGGAATACCCCATCTCTAACGGAACTCGCGAAAGCGGACGCTCCGCCTTTTTTCGCCTCAAGAGCTAAAGTCGATCGCCGAAGAAATGTTAAAAGACCCACGCGCGGCAAAGCACATCAAAACCTTCCACGAAATGTGGTTTGGCTATGATCGACTCAATGCGCCGCCTGAGTTAGAGAAGTCCTTTAAAAACGAAACCGACGCTCTTTTGGAGCGCGTCTTGATCTCGGAAAAACTACCGTGGGAGACACTTTTTCTTAGTGAGGAGACCTTCGTTGATCCGATCCTTGCCGAGCACTATGGTATGGATGATGTTGAAGAAGGAACCTGGGTAAAATATCAAAACGCAGATCGTGCAGGCCTTCTTTCTCACGGCTCTATTTTGTCGCTAAGCGCCAGGGATGTTAACGATACTTCCGTCACGGGGAGAGGGAAAGAAATCGCAACAGTTTTCCTTTGTAGAACAATTTCTCCTCCGCCACCAGGTTTGGTTACGAAAAAACCCGTTGCGACCAACGATTCTCGTAAATCTGATGCCATCTTGGCCATTAGTCAAGCTGGCGGGAGCTGCGCCGGTTGTCACATTCAAATGGACCCCATCGGGTTCGTAATGGAACGCTT
>JALSKP010000234.1 GCA_026988815.1 Myxococcales bacterium
ATACCGTTTATATTTGGGAAAGCGAACATCGAGTTCATCCAATTTATCAGAATCATAATCCACCAATAAACCTTCGATCTTTTCTAGATCGTCAAATCCTGATGCGATTTGATTGATCTCATCAATAATTTTGTGAACGCTATTAGCCAGTAATTTGAATTCCTGTTTTCCAATATTCTTTTTAAGTTTCGAAAATACGGTATCCAAACTCGTAAATTCCTCTTTTCCCCTTATTGGTTTTGCATGGTGCCAATACAACACGTGTTTGATGCGTTTTTTATTCGCTTTGTTAATCCTCTTAAAAGAATCATCTTCCAAAAGATAATATAGAAGAAGAGAGATCTCATTGTGTCTTGGATGTTTCTTAAACGAGAATTGGGAGCTTTTTCCCGGAATATGTTGCCCTACTTCTTCTGAATCTGGCGACTCTTTCTTCTTGCCTACCCAGTCCTGAAACTTGGGATCTAATTTCCCGATATCGTGTAACGTTCCCGCGATATAGGTCGCGGCGATTAAGTTAGAATTTTGGGGAACTAACTTTTCAATGATTAGCTTCGCGAGAAGACCTACGGCAAAAGAATGGTCGGAAAGACGTTGGCCTTTCGTGTTTGCGAAAATCGATTGTGTCATTATTTCTATCTCATCAATTAAAAGTTCGGTTGCTACGGTATAATTCACGGGGACATATCCCTCGCTACTAAATTTCGATCTTTTTCCAATCACCCAAATAAGGTCGCTTCTTGAACGGCTTCGGATCCAATGACAACTTACGGCCGTGTTTTTCGAGGCGCTTCTCTTCAATAATTTTTTAACCGTAAGCAGCCCCTCTTGGGTGATCACCGTTTGCCATGTGCGTGTGCCAATTCGGTTCGCAAAAGCGTCTAGAACACGACGTGTTCTTTTAAGGGCTTTCTTTTCACACTCGGAAACGAAGGTCACCATCATGAGCTTTTCTCCATCTCTTCAAGATTCTTTTTACTAAACGTACTTACCATTTTCACAGTGTAAAACATGAAATCCAACGCTTTATGTTGCGTGAACTTTTGTAAGCATTGTTGCCTAAATTCTTGTTCGGTGGCGCCTTCTTTGGCGCAAATAAAAGCGAGAGGTAACACGAGTATATCTTTCACGAGATCGGCAACATCAAACACCAATGCGCCTCGCCGGGTCTTGCCGTGCATGACAGCCAGGCTGTGCGGAATGCCCAATACCCAAAGGGTGGTCGCAGCCAAGCCGTAGGCTAAGTAATTGCCATGGTTTAAAAAAGCATTGGCGCTTTTGGTTTCTGGACTTTTGTGGTTGCGCACAAATTTATCCATCCCCGTCGCCTGGGCCGCAATTTTATAAAGACGCTTGGCGAGTTTGGCTTCAACTAAAAGAAGCTCGGTCGTATTCTTGGTTTGGTCGATGCTTTTTGTGAACTCTTGAATCGCACTCGCAATTTTGGTGTCTTCAACGTCAAATCCCGCGTTTTTTAGATCGCGATCTTTGGCCCAAATCCCTCGCAAAAATTGTATACGCCGATGTTGAAAAATCTTTGCGGCCTGAAAACGTTTTTGGTCTTCGAACCACCAAGAGATCCATCCTTGAAGGTATTCGGTTGGACGGTATTCACTTTGTGGACTGAGCCATTCTACTTCGGTGGCGGCCACCAATGGCGTGCCTCCCGTCCCGCTAAACCCAATCAAGACGCCTGCAGATGCCAGCATTCGCACGGCGGCTTGGGTTATCGAGGTTCCCATCCCTAACAGAACACAGGTGGTATTTGCGATGGGGATATTCCAATATTGTTTTTGGTCGGACTCTTCGGTGAGGAATAAAACGCGTCCGTCTTTTTGCATCACGCGGCATTTTTCTAGATAGTAAATATTGGCGCGTTTAGAATGAAGAATCGCCTTAAGGTCGGTAAGCTGTTCCATGCTCCCCCCGGTTTAATTGTAATCTAAACACCATCGACCAACTACAGATCATCGTCTGTGCTACTAAAACAGTCCGCCCGTGATGTTAAACTACAACATCACGATAGAAATAAATTCATTACGCCAAACGTAAAAAAACGATAAAGTCCGTCCGGCTTTTTTGATGACCGCATCATCGAATATTTCACTGCGTCGGTCAATCCTAATCTCGGAAAGCGTAAGTAACAAATGAAATGTCCGGTCTGAATAGCTTTTGAAATGTACCCCGAAGCCTGCCCTCGGGGTACATTTTCAAAAGCTAGTAACAGAGGGGAAATTATGTGTTTGATACAGGTCCGTTTATCTTCGAATTCTTGAATGGCGCTAAAATACCAAAAGGCGTCGCTTTCTCAACTACGCTACATTCTTGGATCAAGTATCTACACTCATAATGGTACGGTCGTTGAGCTTTAGCGAAACATCGTTAGAATAACCGAGGTAATAAAGATATGAAGGTTTAGAAGTACAATATGAATCCCATTCACCATCTCGACTGCGTTGAGTACCTAGGTTTTGGCAAACCAGGTGAACTAAAAAGGATCCAGGATCCATCGTGGGTCGATGTCGAAGGGGCTATTAGGAAAATGGATAATTACTATTTTCCTATCGTGGAATTACATTGCGATTTCGGCGATGATGAAAGTGTCTTTTTGATCATCGGCGGTTCGGGACGCTGGGCATTACTCAATTTATCGGGGGAGTGGGAATACGAAAACCCTGAAGGCTTAGACGATGATATTGAGCTCTGGAAGAGCGATCAAGGGTATAGCTCTAAGGAAAAAAATACCCTCGTCGACATAGAAAAAGTGCTCAATATTATTCGAATGTTTTTTAAGACCGGCAATTATATCGCCTTAAAAGGCATGATCTAGAAAACTAAACCTCAAGAGAAAGCACGTTTTCAGCGTTTTCAATAATAGATCGTACCGCCGCGTTCTCGATTTTCCGTTCTGCGTTAACGGCGTAGAATTGCTCCACTACGCCAGGCATCTTACCAAGACGCTTTACCTCGTAACGACGCATGACTTCCTCGGCCACTAAATCTGGGATAGGAAAGACGCCTTTTCCGTTTTCTCCCGCTAATTTCAACAGCGCAAAATCTTCGAATTCGCAACCTACGTTCGGAGTTATGTTGATTTTGGAAAACCAACGGTCAATCGAACGGCGCATCTGCGTCCCTTTAACCGGTAGAAGTAAAGGACATTTTAGGAGCGACTCTGGAAAATATTTCTTATGCTTTTTTACTAAATCCGGCGACGCATAGAGAGAAACATCGCTCTTTCCAAGGTAGCGATTATAGAGCTTCACGGATGTCGATTTCAAGGGTTGATCGCACAATACAAGGTCGACGTGATGTAATGCCAAC
>JALSKP010000235.1 GCA_026988815.1 Myxococcales bacterium
TTTTCGTCGCTTTCTTCAAAGGAGACCACGCGTATCGTGTCATGGCAAAGCTCCAAATCGTCCCCCACCTCACGTAGGAAATCGAGATCAAGGAGAGCATCAAGGCCTTCTTCGACTTGCGTCGCACTATATTTTCTTGATTCCTCGCATATGATTTTTGAAATCATTTGCCTGGATAAGCGCGCAGAACACGCACAAAAAAGAGTCGTGATAAGCTGCTCAATCGGCTTCAACGCTCTATAAACGGCACGTGTTGTGGCTAGAGCTAAGGTTTTTCCGTCCACGATTTCGTTTCCCAGGGCGTCTTCAATCGCTTGTGGAAAAGAGGACCACCATTTGGTGACGAGCGGAAAATCTAGTTCTTTAAAGCGGGGACCGAGCGGGTTTAGAAAGTCGACCTGATTATCGCTTCGTGTCATCGGCTCAAGTTCCAAGGTTTCGTATTCGTAGAGAGTTTGCGACAATTCATTGAGTAAAAGCGGATCTTCGGCTTCTGAATCCAGGGTGATCAAAACCAGCGAACGAAACGATTCTGGAATGCAAAGCAAATCGACGAGAAGCGAACTTGTGTCTCTGCTCGCGTTTTCGATATCATCAAAGACAAGCAGAAGGGGTTTTTCCGACGCCACAAATTTGAGCAGTTCATGGAGCGCGACCACACACATATTCCGTGTAATCGTCTGACCTGCTTCTAAATCGGTGTCACCACGAAGGTTGGCCAGCATGTGGGTAGCGCGAGAACGCGCTCGGAAAAACTGTTCGCTTAACCCGATGGGAAATGAATCCAGGACCATCGATAAGGTGTGAGCGATGGTCGACCATCCCTGATAAATCTCGCTCTCCCAATGGAGACAACTACTTCTTAAAACCAACCAACCTCGCCGAGAAAGGTAGTGAGAACTCTCTTGCAGGAGAGCAGATTTCCCAACACCTGTCTGACCTTTAATGATTTTGACCTGCAAACGGTTACGTTCGGTAGCAAATTTAGCCGACTTTATAATTGCATTCAATTCGTCTTTACGCCCCCTAAAATGGGGAACGCGCTCCACGCCTTCGGTCTGAATGTTAACCGTGTAGGTCGCCTTCCCTGCGATGAGCGGAAGAATTTCGTTGAGCTTTGTGCGCTCGTCTGGATTGGGCCTTAGAAGACCATCCACCAACTCCCCCCAACTTGAGGGACAGGCGGGAACATAATCCGAAAGTGGTGGGGTTTGTAGCCGTCTTTTTCCTTCGTTGAGGTCAAACTCCAACACATCAAAGGGCGATACACCCGCAATAGCTTCAAAAAGAACACACCCCAGCGCGTACAAATCACTCGCTGGACTGACCTCGTTCATTTTTACTTCAGGCGCCGTAAAAGGCAGATATTCAGGTGCTTGGAGGAGGGGGGTTTGCTTGGCGTTCTCATGATTGACGACCAAACTTGCCACGATCCCGTAGTCGGTGAGTTTTACCTCTCCGTCCTTGGAGACGATGATATTATTGGAACGTAAGTTCCCATGATTCTTTTGAAATCGGTGTAAATACTCTAATCCCGAAACTATCCCCGGAATAGTTTTCTGTAAGCGGAGTAGAACCACGTCAAGGGGAGCCGAATCTTTGCCCTGGGCTAGCTCGGAAATAATGGAGCTCGCATCGGCGAGTTCGTTGCTTTTTCGGAAAACCTCGTGCAACTCTGATGAACTTTGACTGACCTCATCGACTGAAATATCGGACGAAATCGGGACGTCGATATCGTGGGTATGTGGCGTTAGAAGATCTGTCCTCTCGTTTTGCATTCCAGAAAGAAGGGTTCTCTCCGCCTCGCTTTCGGGTTGGGCGAGGTAATTTAGGAGCGGCGTACCCGGCACGAGCTCTTGGGTAAAGGCGAGGTTAGGCGTCCCAACTTTGGCTTCCAAAACGATGTTTGTATCTGAGGCAGGATCGATGAGCCTTATCATTTTGGCTAAGTTTTTTTGTTTTAAACGGGATAGGGCTTCGAACTCCATGCGAAAGGAGTCCAAATTCAACGGCCTACATCTCAAAAATATTTTCAGTCGAAGGGACTCGCCGCTGACTTCGTCTACAACTTCATGCACCTCTCCCAGTACGCCGCCGCCGAGTTGGCGGACAAATTGGAAGCGTGGCTGTTTGTCGTCGTTGCTCAAATTGGCCTACAGGGGAAAAACATCGTCGTTTACGCTTAAAGAATTGGGAAAAAGACTTTCTAAATGCCCCTCTCGAACCAAGGCGGTGCCGAGCGAGAATCCGTCATGACGGACAACGATATGTCCTCGAAAATCGGACTGAAAATCGACCTTAGAACGTCGTAAATATTGAAGAGTTTGTTCACGATCAAGGTCGACAATATGGTCTGTGATTTTACCATCTAATGCCACGCATGCGGAGGTCGTTAACTTTGGAAAACGTGCGCCCATCCTTATAAAACCTAATCCGCTGGCGACGGTTAATCGTTTAGAAATTCCCACATGGTCGCCGTTAATAATACTCATCTTTTTCTTATTTGCCTGAAAGAATCGGTAGTC
Organism: Myxococcales bacterium; assembly: GCA_026988815.1. Lineage (GTDB taxonomy): Bacteria > Myxococcota_A > Bradymonadia > Bradymonadales > Bradymonadaceae > CALJNB01. The sequence goes on from JALSKP010000235.1 coordinate 2,526, forward strand.
CTCGATCATTGTATCGGGAAAACCATAACGTTCAATCGTTGCCTTGAGAATATCAGCTGCTTTCAATTCGTAAACGGGAACCTCTGTTTCTGGACATTTGTCTTCGGTTTTCTCAAACACGGCAACAAAAAAACCCCCCGTATCGTTCTGATGGGGCCAGAAACGGCGTGCATTTTCGAAATCTTTTCCAAAAATGGTGCCCTTCCAAGACTGCAATCCCTCGGATCCAACGAAACCCGGAATATCGGCTGACCTCCATTCAACTTGGTGACCGTGCGTCTTGAGAACCTCTGCAATCACGCCCTCATTTTCCTCAGGAGAATAAGTACATGTGGCGTAAACGACGCGGCCACCAGGCTTACAAAGCTCGATCGCACGTTTGAAAATTGAAATTTGAAGACGAATCATCTCGCCCATAAAACAACGCGTTTTCAATACTTTCGGGTTCTTTCTTGAAGTGCCTTCGCAGCTACATGGAACATCCGCTAGAACCCCGTCAAAAGCTCCAACGCTGCGTGGAAGGTTGGATGCATCGCTGTGAAGGGTCGTCAAGTTGAGCAACCCAAGACGATCAATAACGCTTCTCACAGCTCGCATTCTTCCCGCGCTTCTGTCATTGGCAACAACGGTTCCCGTGTTATTCATCGCCATCGCGAGCTGAATCGATTTATTTCCAGGCGCCGCACAAAGGTCCAACAGGCGGTCTCCAGGTTTGGGTTCAAGAAGAAGGGCAGCTGTCATGGCGACCTCTTCCTGAATGTTAAACATACCGGTCAAGTATTCGAAGGTATTTCCAAGT
>JALSKP010000236.1 GCA_026988815.1 Myxococcales bacterium
ACATGGTAGGCCAAGAGATCCATCTGCAAAGCGAGCAAATTCCTGTCGCGTCCGCACACATGAAGAATCGTCTCAGTATGCAATTGGTTTTTAAATTCGGTCGCCAAGGCCCAGTTCGACATCCTCGCCGAGGCCCGCGGACCGTCTGCAATATTAATTACATCCACGCCGGTTTTCTTGAGACCTTTGGCTGACTTAATGCGTTTTGTAAGATCCAATCCTACGGGCGGATTCACTTCCACGCTGATTACGAAATTTTCAGCGCAGATTTTTTTGGACGCCTCGTCACCTTTTCCTAGAACGCGGCTCTGATAAACGCGCGTGATTTTTTTAGCCAGTTTTGTGCGTTCCTGAATCGGAACTTCAACCACTGTAGAGGCCTCCGATAAATCCCTCATCGAGATGACCGAAATAGGATGGTCGAGTGTCGATGCGCCCATCATCCGAGCAGCACCTACGATGCTTTTGATATGTTCTGGACCGGTGCCGCAACACCCCCCCACAATACGCACGCCAAGCTTGAAATAACGTCGCGCAAAGACGCCGAAATATTCCGGTGTTGCCATGTAAATTAAACGATTGTCTATCTTTCTCGGGTAGCCGGCATTGGGTTGGGCGATAATCGGCATCCCACTGTCCATCATCGCCTCGACGACATTGAAGACCACGTTCGGGCCTTCCAGACAGTTGGTTCCCAAGACATCTGCGCCCCACTCTCTTAGTAAAATGGCCGCCCTTCTTGGGTCTGCGCCATCGGCAGTTCTAGCTTCGGAATCGAAGGCCAGCTGTGCGATGACGGGGAGGTTAGAGACCTCTTTTGCCGCCTCAATCGCCAATCGAATTTCACTAATCTGACGAAAGGTTTCAAGGAGAATATAGTCGGCTCCGGCGTCCGCCAAATATCGGATTTGCTCGCGGTAGGCTTGTCGAATTTCTTCGAGTTCACGATCAGAAAGCATCGCAGGTTTTTTGCCTGTGGGACCGACCGAAGCGCCAACGAAGGCGTGGGCTCCAGCAACCGACTTGGCGATTTCTACACCCTGCTGATTGATCTCTTTGATTTGCCCTTCTAAGCCGTGTTTTCGAAGTCGAATAATATTCGCCGAAAAAGTATTCGTCGTTAAGGCATCACATCCGGCGGCGAGGTAGGATTGATGAACTTTTGCAACGAGTTCTTGGTTGGAAATGTTGGCGGCATCAAAACATTTATTGATGAAAATACCCCGCTCATAAAGCTGCGTACCTATGGCGCCGTCAAAAACTAAGGGGCGGTCATGAAGTGTGTCGAGAAATTTTGCCATTGATTTTCCAAATACAGATCGAGAATCGCGCTATCCTACCAGTCAAAAACATTTATTCAACACACCATAAGGTCTTCTTTCTTTGTGATCTTTTGAAATTATCTTCAAAAAAACATATGCTCTATGCTCCCTAACATGTGATTTTTTTATGAGAATATTTCTCCTCCTAATTTTTTTAGTAAGCTGCTCCAGCGATGAAACGAAAAGCGCCGACCTTCGGCTCGAAGACAAACACGACTTACAAAGCGACTTCGGGCCCGATTTAAGCGATAACAAAGCGCCCTTGGCCTTTGATCTCTCCGTCAACACCTTTTTTGAGCGCTCCATCGCATGCACCCTTGAGGGCCGTGATCCCGATGGTGATAGCCTTGAATTCGAGATTCTTAGCCAACCCGAAAACGGAACCCTAAGTGGCGATCTTCCAGACCTCACTTACAAACCCAAGCTTGGTTTTCTCGGCAAGGATGGGTTCACTTTTCGTATCAGCGACGGCTCTCTCTTTTCCGACGCGGCCGAGGTAAAGATTTCTGTAACGGCGCCTAACGAAAAACCGGTGCTCACTATTCTACAACCCGAACTCGACAGCGTTCTCGGTTCTGCAAAACCTGTGGAACTAAAAGCCAGCGCCATTGATGCCGAGGACGGCGACATTAGCGCGAGCATCAAATGGGAAAGCAGCCTCGACGGCGTCCTTGGTGAGGGCGAAAATATCGAGGTCATGTTATCGGTCGGTGAGCATTTTATCCGCGCCGAAGTTGTCGATAGCGGAGATAAAGTGGTCAGTACAACGGTAAACTTAGATATCATTGCCACCTATCCCACACAAATCATTGGCACATCGGGCGACGATGACGCGGGCGGAATTGCTATCGATAGCAATGCCAATTTATATGTCGCCGGAAGTAGCGATGGGAGCATCGGTGGAATCAATCTTGGCGGAAGAGATGGCTTTTTGATCAAGCACGATAGCGAAGGAAAACGCCTTTGGGCGAAGTCCATTGCAAGCTCCGGCGAGGACACGATCTCTGGAATAGTGGTGGATCAAGGTAATAATATTTTTGTCATAGGTAGTACCACCGGTTCTATTGACTCCCACATTATCCGAGGTGGACAAGACGCGTTCATCATAAAATTTGATCTGGATGGGAACATCATCTGGTCCAAACAATTCGGGAGTAGCGACGACGATCTTGCACGCGGGTTACATATCGACACCACTGGCGAAATCTACGTCGTCGGAGAAACGCGAGGTAGCCTCGACAGCGGTATCGTTATCCCCAACCAAGAAAGCGATGGATTCATCATCAAATTTGATACGCTTGGCAATGAAATATGGACCCGTCAGATCCTCAATGTTGGTAAACAAAGTTACGAAAGTGTGGGCATCGGAAAAACGCTCGCCGGAGAAGAGCATATTTTCGTAACCGGCAATAGTAATCTACGCGCCCTAGATTCTACGATCGCCGACGACCAGCTCCTTGTTGTTGAATTCCAAAAAGATGGAACACAGGTTTCCGTACAATCCATCGGTAATCGTGAAGCCGAATTAAGCCGTGGCCTGACGGAAATAAATGGTAAACTCTACAATGGATTTTCCTCAACCGGATTTACATCCGTCGGTCAAGGCGGCTGGGATGCCCACGTGCGTCAAGTCACCACCGTCGGCTTTTCCTTTAAAAGAAAGTGGGGAGGCAGAGGCGAGGATATCGTAAACGATATTACGAGTAACGGGAAGGACCGCCTTTACGTGGTCGGTAGAAGCGACGATAATTTTAGAGAGAATGGCGCTGATACCCAACTCGCCATCGGTGGCAAAGATATCTTTATCGCCTCTTTCTCTACAGAAGGCGCCACGGAATGGATTCAAATTTTAGGCAATAGCTCCGATAATGAGGGGAAATATATTGTCGAGAAAGACGGATTTGCTTACCTCCTCGCAACGACCGAAGATGGGTTTGAAGATCAAGCGGCGATTGGCGGAAGAGATCTATTGGTCATCCAATTCGATAAAAAAGGAACAC
>JALSKP010000237.1 GCA_026988815.1 Myxococcales bacterium
TGGTGATATCGCCCGGTGTAATAGCCGATAAAGACCCCTACGAGAACGAGAACCGGAAGATAAAAAATATGAGCGGTGGACAACATCAGTCTTCTTCGTCTTCAAAGAGTCCATCAATTCTTCCTTCCAAGCCCTTGATATCCGACCGAACCTTGCTCAGTCTAACGGTCAGAACGACGAAATAGGCGAGCAACATGAACCATAACACGACATAGGATACCATCGCCAATATGCCGCCAGGAACGGTTTTCTCGGCAGCGGCTATGCCGCCTTTTGCCCATGCAGGGAGGGCAATAAGTTGAAGGCTCAGGAGAAGTAAAATTGCCAAAGGTTTCATCATTTGCTCTTCAGGTAGTCTTCAAGATCGATATAGAGGGACTCCAATTTTAACGCTTCTCTTTTAATCGAGACTTGGGCCCAAAAAATAGCGATTGATAGAAAGAGAAATCCTAACATGGATACGCCAAAGGCAAGCGCCATGTCGGGATGCATTCCACCGCCGCCGTCGCGTTCAACGGTGGGATGGATCCCTCCCCAAACGCTCACTGCCCAATGAACAACAGGAATCATTGTGGCAGAAATAACGGCCAACACAGCCGCAATTTGTCGAATTTGTCGGCTGGTTCCAGAGAACATACGAAGGAGGGCGTATCCACCGTACATCAAAAAAAGCATCAGTGCGGAGGTCAATTGGGGGTCAAAAACCCATGCTTTCCCCCATGCTTTTAGTCCCCATAAAGGACCGGAGATGAGAACAAAGACGCCAAAAAGCAATCCCAATTCGGCGCCGACGATGGCCACGTTATCCCAAATTTTTGCGGGCTTGAGTAGATAAATGAGGCTTGCCGCGCTGCATACTACGAAACCGGTATACATGAGCATTGCTGCAGGAACGTGAACGTAGAAGATTTTCTGTACGATTCCCATCGTTGTTTCGATAGGCGTGTTAAAAAAAATCAGAACCATGGCGAGGACTGTGAGAATTAAACTCAATCCGGCAAGTAAGGTTTGGAATGATATTTTTTTCAAAATGCCTCGATGATGAATTTCGTGTTAAAATTCTTCAAATACGAATTGCCTATGCCTACCATATGCAAATGCCCTTAAACAAGTCGCTCGGTTTATTTGTAGTGTATTTGTAAATCAAAATATGAAAGTTGTAGTCTAAACGAAATTGCCTTACACTTAGAAGAGACGCCCTGAAAAGAGAATCTAATCCATGATACCAAAGATCATATTTGAGCAATCCATCAAACGTTATTTTAAGTGCGTTGCGCCTTACCTCGATGATGAATCCGTAAGTGAAATCATGATCAACGGTCCAGACGATATTTGGATCGAGGTTTCTGGAAAATTGCAGAAAACCGATGCAAAATTCGAAAACGCAGACGATTTAATGGGGGGTGTAAAAAACATCGCTCAATATGTTGGAAAAACGCTGAACGAATTGAACCCCAGGATGGATGCACGTCTACCGGACGGCTCACGTGTACACGTGGTGTTACCGCCTTGTGCGAGAAATGGTGTCTCGGTTGCGATTCGACGTTTTGGTAAATTCTCGCTCACGATGGAAAAGTTGATGGACTATGGTTCCATCACGGCCAACGCGGCAGAATTTATCAATTTATGCGTGCATTCTGAGAAAAACATGATGGTTGCTGGAGGTACGGGTTCGGGAAAAACCTCTCTTCTGAACTGTATTTCTACGCTCATCGATCCTCTAGAAAGAATTATTGTGATTGAGGATTCCACTGAGTTACAATTACAACAGCCGCATGTGATCATGTTGGAGGCTCGAGGACCAGATTCAAAAGGGCGCGGAAAAGTCGAGATTGGCGATCTTTTCCGATCCGCAATGCGCCTTCGTCCCGATCGTATCGTTATCGGCGAAATTCGTGCCGGAGAAGCGCTGGATCTTATTCAAGCGATGACATCTGGTCACGGTGGTTCAATGTCAACCACCCACGCGACCTATCCTGACGATACGCTCAGACGTTTAGAAACGATGGCGATGATGTCCGAGGTCAAAATGCCCCTTGCTGCTCTACGGAGCCAGGTTGCATCGGCGATCGATATCATTGTTCAAACCTCAAGATTCAACGATGGTTCAAGAAAATTAACACACATTGTCGAGTGTTTAGGACTTGATGATGCAGGCGAATATATTATTCACCCCTTGTTTGAATTTAAGCATCGAGGCTTTGATAATTCAGGAAAGGTGATGGGAAAACTTGAAGCTTTAGGAAACTTGCCTACCTTTCTAGATAAGGCGAGAGCACAACAGCTCCACGTCGACGAAAATTGGTTTCGCCCTGAGTAGGAAATAAAAGCGATATGTCCGAAGATAGATTTAAACAAGCCAGAAGAAACCTCTACGATAAACACAATCAGAGGCAGCAAGATACAGGGTTTTCTGATTTCGATGATGAGGCTACAGCGCTCGTTAATACGAACGCGCTCAACCCTGGTCAGCAAGGGGCGCCCTCCCTCCCCTTTTCCTCAAATCCGCCTTCTTTGCCTGGCGCTGGTTCGCTTCCAACACCAGCAGGGGCTTATCCGAATAATCCTATTCAACAACACAATCGGACCCCTGGTATGATGATCGGAGACGGATTTGATGAAGGTTTTGGGGAAGAAAACACCGCATTTGTGAGCCTTCCCGACGTGCAAAATATGCCCTCCCCTCACGCCAATCCAATGGGAGATTTTGGGGGAGAAGCCACCGATTTTGTTAACATTAACGACATTCAAATGGATCTCGGAGGCGGCGGAAATCCCATTCTTCAGGATTCTGTTCTCACCCAAAGTTACCAATTTGGTCCCGAATCCATTCAAGATTTATCCTCAACCTTGATTTTTGCTCAAAACGTCAACGGGCAATCGGTGATTCTAAAACGCATTTGGACCGAAGACGCATCCACCTTTCCTCAAGAAATACGAGACCGTGTTGCCTTAATTGACAGCATTCGTCATCCCAACCTGGTCTCCTTAAACGGCATGATCGCCACGCCCAGCGGTGTCTGGATTGAGCTTACTCGCCCACCCGGTTATCGCCTTAGCGACATCATTACCCAAAACGGGCCGCAAGAAACGGGCGTTGTTTTTGAATGGCTTTCTGGTGTTGGAGACGCCTTGGACGAAATTCATAAACAAGGCTACGTCCATGCCGGACTCACCCCCGATGCAATTTGGGTACAGTCAGAAGGCGGCGTTATGCTTGAACCTTTTGATATTCTAGCTTTCGAAGATCGCGGTGATTTGGCGCCTTATGGACCACGTGAAATGTCATACGCACCAGACCAACGCGAGCTAAC
>JALSKP010000238.1 GCA_026988815.1 Myxococcales bacterium
AGAGAGCAGGCTTTGGCGGCCGCGAGTATTGGTCAAGTTCACCGTGCTAAACTCAAAAGCGGAGAAGAGGTGGTCGTTAAAGTTCAGCGCGATGGCATCAAAGGAACGATTCGTAGCGATTTAGATATTCTCTATTATATCGCGAAATTATTGGAAGTTACGATTGAGGAATTTGAACTCTATACGCCCACTGCGATTGTTAAGGAGTTTGAAAAAGCGCTTCTATCGGAGCTCGATTTTACCCTAGAGGCATCCAATATTGACGAATTTAAACGCAATTTTGAGGACATTGATTATGCGACCGCGCCTGTAGTTTATCATGAACTGACGACCGAACGTGTCATGACGATGGAGTTTATCGACGCCATTAAATTGTCAAATATCGAGAGCGCTTCCGAACGCGCCAAAGCGGTTCTTCCCCATCTTTTAGATTCGATGGTGAAGATGGTCATGTCGGATGGATTTTTCCACGGCGATCCCCATCCTGGTAATATTTTAGTTCGTGAAGATAACTCCCTGGTATTTATTGATTTTGGTCTGGTGGGACGTTTGTCGGGACGCCAACAAGACGAGCTTATTTTGCTCATCGTGAGTATCATCTCCGGCGATATTGAAGGTATTTCACGGGCCTTATTGAGAATGGGGCGTCCCGTTGGACGCGTTCAAATGCGCGAATTCAAAGCTGATATCACCCGCATTCGCGACGAGTATTTGCTCGCCAATTTGACCGATATTAATGTTACAAAATTCGTTCAGGAATGTACCGACGCGGCCAATCATCATCGTATTCGCCTCAATCCAAATTATGCGATTCTCACCAAAGCGGCAGCGACCATTGAAGGCATTATGCGCGATTTGGATCCCGAGCTTGATATCATGGCCGTCGGCGTTCCCTACGCGCGACAGCTTGCGCGAGACCGGTTTACGACGAAAAAAATTGCCCAAGGGGCGATGACAGCTGCGATGGGATTATCGGGTTTTTTAACCCAAGTCCCCCAACAACTTGACCAAGTTTTGATGGATCTTGAGGGCGGAAATTTGGAATTGCGGGTTAGAAATGACGCAATGGAAGATATCGGAAAACACCTCAATACGCTCGGAACGCGTTTGTTTTTAGGCATCATTGCCTCAGGTCTAGCGATTTGCGCGGCCATTCTTCTTCAAGCCGTGGAGTACGCCATTTATGGTATTCCGGTGACGCTTATCGTTGCTTTGGCCTGCGTGGGCATCGCGCTAACCTTCTTTTGGTGGGCCTTAACGTGGCATATTGTTGGGGGAGCGCGATCGACAAAGTTGCGTTTGAGCCCGATTATGCGACTATTGCGCAAAGAATAGAACACCTTTCGCGCAAGGACGGGCGATGTATAGATTTTTCATTTTTCTTCTTCTTATTTTTTCGTGTTCAGGAAGCCAACAAACTCAGGTTGAGGCTAAGATAGAACCGCCAGTATTTAAGGTGGACACCGAGGCCTTGATAAAAGAGGTTCAGACTTTTCGCGATCTAAATTTCAAATCGCCGCCGACGATCGTTGCCGTCCAAACCTTAAGCCCCGACATTCCGCTGAACATTGATTCGGAATATCGTCTTCTAAATGCCATCTTTCCCGGACCTTCGGGACCAAGCGATGCGTCTGAATTCGGTGCCGTGTACAAAAAAGATCTTCATCGAATAGAGTACCTTTCCCAAGAGAAAGGGGAGAAGAAAGAGAGGGCGATTTTTTTAGCCCTTGTGATGGCGCTCGATGCACAGCAAGAAGGCGACTCTTTCACCGACGAAAGTCTGGATCATTATCTTGCAAATCAAGTGCGGCAGCGATCCGCGGCGTCCTTTCTTTTGGTTCTTCGGGACCTCAAAAAAAGCGTGCCACATTTATCAGCCGATCGTATTGCAAATCGTCCAGGCTCGTGGTTAACGAGCAAGGTATTGTCGGCGGATTTACTAAACAAGTTCACTTTCCGTAACGCCGTGATTTTCGGTGCGGCCATGTATCGTTCCAATAAAATTTCGGGATTAGAATACGGAGTATTAAACGGTCCGGTCCAATCGGGGGCAATCAAAAGACCCGATCGTTGGTTGGCCGGTGAGGGGTTTGGGAAATGGACCTTGCCCCAAATAAAATCACCGGAGGGCTATCAGTTATTACAGGAAGGACAAATGGGACCGCTCTTTTTGGAACGCGCCATGGGTCCCGAGCCCGCGTTGAGTTTTTGGCAAGGCGGGCATTACCGGGCTTATGAAAAAGAGGGGTCGTGGGGATTTGAATGGGTGACGATGTGGGAGACGCCTACAGCGGCGTCGGTCGCAGGAGAAATATTTCGAGATTTTTTTACAATACTAAAAAGCAAAGGAGGAGGGACGCTTTCGGTGATCGAAAAAGGAAATGTTCTGGCCATAAGTGGATCTCTAAAAGGAGAACCCTTCTGGCTTGAACGTGCCAAAACCTTGACCGCGTCTCAACTTGTTTTTTACCCCGCTGAGAAACCTTTTCTACATTTCATACCGACTTCCCTCGACACATTGGCGGCCTTAAAATCAAAGCGTAAAAACTTAAGCGCGCCCGGTGCGATTTTTTCGGAAGAGATTCTTAAAGACTGGAAGGTGGAGCGCCCCAAGTCAGGATTATGGTGGTACGCAACGCTCGGAAAGGCGGCGATTATTCAATGCAATGTTGAGCTGCGTGATTTAGGAGCGCTGTCCTTTGCCGATGAAAAATACGGAAAAAAGTGGTATTCAATATTTCGCTCAACGGTAGAGAATGTTAAAGCCGGTAAAGTCCAGAAAATAGACTGGAATGGTGTACCGACATGGGAAATTGATATGGAAGGAAAGCGGTCCAAAGCCGATGATCTTCGACGTATTATTTCTCGCCAGTATGCATATGGAGAATTCCTTGTTAGTGTCAGTCTTGTCAGTGACCCCAGGTCAACGACGGCGATTCAAACGTTCAAGAACTTGGTGGAGAACACCAGATTAACACGCTTAAAAAAATGATATTTGATGTTAGCGAAATTTAAAAACGGCCAAAATTACAAGCATTTTTTGTGGAAACGTTGTTTCCACCCGGATGCGTTTAATGGTGCTTTACCGGAACTTATAACAACCGACGGAAAAACCATCCGTCGCATCGTGAGTCAACGCCAGCTGATCTACCTTCAAGTCTTTGAGGACGAGGATACCGCCGAAAAAATCATGGAACGTGTAGATGAAGCCGTTCCTGGATCGGGCGCCTTGTTGGGTTACAGCATGTTTTCGCGTTCTGAGGCTGTCTCGATTCTTTACACCGGTGTTAGCGGAGAGCCTG
>JALSKP010000239.1 GCA_026988815.1 Myxococcales bacterium
CAAAGGCGCCACTTTAGAAGGTTTCCGAAACGATCAAACACAATTCATCGGACGAGCACCCCACATTCCATTGCTTCGTGCATGGAGGAAAACCAAAGGAAAAGAAAAAGCCCTTTACCTGACATGGCTCATGTCAAGCGTCGTCCGTCCACCTCTTAGAAACGCAAAAGAAAGCGGACAAGGGTTCGATTACGAGGGAAATCTAGCCCATCAACACAACACCATGAAAATGATGCCTCAAGTCGAAAACATCTATATACAAGAGACTCTCGACTACCTCCTCGCTTGCATCGAAGAAAGTGAGGAGCAACACCTCAACATCCTTGTTCATGCCTGTTTTTCAGATCCCCTTCGAGCGTATTTGGAAAACAAAGATGATGGGCATTTAGTAAGTAAAGATGCCTTATTAGAGATCCCTTCGCCGTCCGCTTTCTCTAAAAGTCTTCCTTGGATTATCACAGCAATTATCATCATCGCATTTGTTCTCGGCTGTATCTTCACAGATTTCGAAAAAATGAAAGGCATTGTTATCGCGTGGGTAGCTGTTAATTCCATCCTGACCGGTATCGGAACAATGCTCGCCGGTGCGCACCCTATCACCATTATGGGGACCGCTATATCGGCCCCCTTTGTCTCTCTCAATCCTGCAATCGGAGCTGGCATGGTGGGCTCTTTTATCCAAGCGATGGTGAGACCGCCCTCGGTTGAGGACATTCAAAACGTTGGCGAAGAACTTATGCATTTTTCTGGCTGGTGGAAAAACAAGTTGGCGCGTTTACTATTAATTTTTTTCGCCGCCAATTTATTTTCGACGATTGGTAGTTTTTTGGCGTTGGCATTTTTCTAATTACGAAGAAGATTGATTAGAACCTAATGGCGGCATCCATCCAAGATTCCAATCGAAAAAAGCGACGCTCACTCACACTTTTTGTCTATAGTATAGTTCCATTTAAGAAGTTTTGACTCGTTTTATTTTTTTTTTCATTTACAATCGTACAAACCCTTGCAGAGAGAATTCATGGCGAAATTAAACGATGAGCGTATGAAAAATGCGTTTCTTACACACTTACACGAAGGCGAGACACTCCAACATTGGGCTTTTGGCGTCAAACAACCGAGTATGCTTATTATCATTCCACTGATTGCCCTGGCTGTTCTACCGGGGGTCATCGCAACTGCAATGCTCACTAAAAATTATGTTATTGGAGTTACCGATAGAAGGCTAATCATTCTACAGGTTAAGAGTATCAGTAACGCAGATCTCAAAGCAATCACAGAATACGATCTTGAAGAATTCTCAAAAGCTCCCGCTAACGTAAAAACGGGAGCTCTCTTTACCCACATCACGATCGACCATCCCGATAAGGCCTTTAAAGCGAAATTTCACAGGGCGTTTTCCAAAACCAATCGCGAACAAGTCGTTGCAATCGGCGCATTGATTTCTTCGCCGAGTGCGGGTGCGATCGAGAAGTCATGAATTGTCCCTATTGTGGAAAGCCCGCCTCCCAAACCCAATGTCTTCATTGCGGACAAGACACCAAAGCGCCTCGTCGTGTATGTCGGTCATGCAAAAAAATGACGCCCCAAAACGTCGATCATTGTATTCAATGCGATCGTCCAATAAAAAGCGATTTACCATGGAAGATTGTGATCATCATCGCCATGTTTTTTCTCGCCTTCGCGCTCTCTTTCCTTGTCGCGATTTTTCGCTGAAAATAGAGCCACAACTATACCATTGCAGCCCTTTGGAGAAGATATTATTAGTGTAAAATTTTTTTCTTTATTTCCGTTTTTAGGTATCCTACATCAATGAAAGATCTGTTTATTTTGATCGTCCTGGCAAGCTTATCCGCTTGTAATTTGCTTGATGGCGAATCGGACTCTCGGTCCAAGAGAGACGGGGGACTGATCTCAATCCGATACTAGATTATGGTCGCCAAGACAATCCTACCTCGCCTACATATCCATCCCTGATTTAGGGGTCCAAAAGCTAAGCGACCTACGATTCGTGCAAGTCCGAATACTACTTCCAAGTGAACTTGATAGTGCTGGCGATTCTGGATATTGGGTACGCATGCCAAAAGTCACCAAGGGCGTAAATACTTTGAAGGTTTACGTCGATTACCAAGGCGATCTGGCGCCACCAAATGAACGACCAATGTGGGACGATTTCGTCGTCTACCACGTTCCTAACGACCAAGATGCCGCTCGAAATCTTCCAACGCCCACAGGTCCTCCCGCTCCAATTGGTGGAATCTTCAACCAAGCGACGCACTTTTCGGGATCCTCAATGAGCCATTTAGTCGTTGAAGATCCTGGAAAAAAATTAGACGATCTTTTCCCAACAATTACGATCACCGCGTGGATAAAACCAAACACCCTCACTTCGAAATGGGGTACTATCGTCTCGCGCCAATTGCGCGACGATGCTCAGGAAGATTTTAACCTTACGACAAAATACGGACGCCCTCGTGGTTGTGCGGGCAACACCAGCTGTGGAGCGAGCGGCGACGAGGAAAGCAAATAAATATAGCACCTATTTTTACTAATTGTTCCAGAATTACGCTTCGACGCTTCCTCACTATCCTCTTTCCGGTCCCCTAGACTGCTCAGAAAATCCGAGATGATCACGATTCCAAAATACCGAATTTCATCCGACTTGCCGAAAACCCTACGATACTGCATCCTTCGCCAAACGAACCTTTGAGGCCATCATTGCAGGAAAGAATTCGCCTTCAAGACGCCTTTCTTCGGAAAGACAAACATCGATACATCGCTTTTCTGATCGTGTTTTTGTGCGCTCTAAGTGCTCCCCTTTTCGCCCAAAGCTACGATATCCCAGAAAAAGACGCCTTATCCTTCCAACGCCAACTCCCTCAATCCCTTTCAGAACTGTCCATTCTCTTAGCTAAAGGTGCCAGCGCCACAAGGTGCGAGCTAGATTCCACACAGCCAACCTGTAGCTGCCTCAGCTTTAAAAATATCCAGATTCAAAAATGGACGCCCAAGGTTCTTTTCGGTGTTCGCATTTCAAACAAAAAAAACACTTATTTTGTAGAAAAGTTCAACGTCGAGGATTCAACCTATGTCGGGTTTTGGGCGCTATCTCAAACCAAAGGATGGCGAGCCCAAACGTTTAAGGATAACCTCGAGGTGATCCAATTCGGTAGGATCGAGTTACCAGCGGATGCATGCTCGGGAATGCCCAAAATAGAGGTGGAAGCGAGTGCGAAAAGCGCCCAATGGATGTCCACTAGACGGAAGTGGAAGCTTTTCGATTTTCAATGGACAAGCGCCTC
>JALSKP010000240.1 GCA_026988815.1 Myxococcales bacterium
CCGAGCCATTAATGATCACAAAAATAACATCCAAGGACGATAAATCATCTCAGACCTTTTCGGCGAAATTTGAACAACGTATTTCGCCCGATGTGGCGTGGCTAACGAGTTATGTCATGCAAGCAACAGTTCACGGTTATACCGATTCGACAGGGAAGCGCCGAGGAGGAACAGCCTACCGTCTGGCAAAGCTTGGGCACCGTGTTTCTGGAAAAACAGGAACGACGAACGATAATATGGACGCGTGGTTTATTGGGTTTACCAAAGACCGCGTGACTGGCGTTTGGGTCGGCAACTCGAAGAAAAGACGCACCTTGGGAAGAGGGGAGGGCGGCGGTAAAACGGCGGGACCGATTTGGCTTTCGTTTATGCAAAAAGTATTGGCCGATGTGAAACCAAGTCCTTTTCCAAAACCCCCAAAGGGAACGATCGTTGAAATTCGTATTGACCCAGAATCGGGGTTAAAGGTGAAGGAAGGTGGTATTGTTGAAAGTTTTCTCAAAGGAACGGGACCCACAGAATTTGTTCCAGTCGAAGAGGAGGAGAGTGGAGATTCTTTTCTTATGAATCAGTTGGGAGGAATTGGTGAATCACCAGATATTGCGGAAAAAAGGCCTGCTGCAGCTCCAAATTAAAGGAACCAGAATAAAAAATTTAGCGAGGATTTTTAGAAAACAATCGAGATGGATCTACGTTTTTTAAAAGAGCTATGATAGTTTCGTACAACTCTATCCGATGTGATTCACCATGGGCGCTTCAAAAATGGGACTTAGAACAGTTTTCGTAGATGATCGCGTCTCTGCTCGCCAGCTTAGAAAAGCCAAACTCGTCGTCGTCGAAGGCCCCGATAAGGGAACCGAGTTCGAAATTTCAAAAAATAAAACCTTTGTGGGTCGTGCTGCAATCAACGATATTACTTTAAACGACTCGTCGGTAAGCGGAACCCATTTTGAAATTCGAGCGGAAGAAAACGGTTTTCTTCTTCGTGATGTGGGGTCCACAAATGGAACCCATCTTGGAGGGTGTCGTGTCAAAGAAATTTGGATAGCCCCTGACGTTTCCTTCAGCGCTGGAAATAGCACCTTTAAAATTAAATCGAGTGAAGAATTTATCGAAATTCCACTTTCCGAAGATGAGCATTTTCAAGGCGTCATCGGTCGATCTGTTGCCATGCGAGAGGTCTTTGCCCTCCTCGCAAAAGTGGCTCCTTCAGAACTTACATGCATGGTTGAAGGCGACACGGGAACAGGAAAAGAGCGCGTCGCACGGGCAGTGCATGATGCGTCTCGGCGTAGCAAGAAACCCTATGTGGTTCTCGATTGTTCTTCAATCCCTAAAGACCTTATGGAATCCTACGTTTTTGGCCATGAGAAAGGTGCTTTCACAGGTGCGGTAGGACAGCATAAAGGGGCCTTCGAGCAAGCCGACGGTGGTACGCTTTTCATGGACGAGATCGGAGAATTGGATATTAGTTTGCAACCCAAGCTTCTTCGTGTTCTTGAAAATCGAGAGTTTAAACGGGTTGGAGGTACGCAGACCAATCGCGCGGATGTGCGCGTTATCGCTGCGACAAATCGCGATCTTCGTCAGATGGTAAACGAAGGTACGTTTCGCGAAGATTTGTATTTCCGACTCAGCGTGATCAATATTCATCTTCCATCGCTTGCGCAAAGACCGGACGATATTCCTCTTTTGGTCGATACTTTTATTGATCAAATTATCGTCAAACGTCCTGACCTTACTCGGCCTCGTTTGACCGCCGCCGCGCTTGATCTTCTTTTAACCTACGATTGGCCCGGTAATGTCCGTGAACTCAAAAATGTCGTTGATCGTGCCGTGAGTCTTGCGACCGATAACATTATCGATCGAAGCGACTTGCAGTTAAGGGGGGCTATCAACCCCTCCTTACGCTCGGGAGCGCAAAGTATTGGCGAAACAGAAGGTTCGCCAGTCGATCTTTCGGTACCCTACAAAGATGCAAAACAGATTGTCGTGGATAAATTTGAAGCGGCTTATCTTTCGGTTTTGATGGGAAAATTCAAAGGAAATATTTCCAGAGCTTCCCGGGATACCGGATTGACGCGCTATCATCTCCGTGAGCTGTTAAAAAAACACGACTTAAAATAATCAATAGTAGGCACCGATGGATAGCCAAACGACGACTATTCTCGGGGGAAAAGGCTTTGAAGGAAAAAATCTCCTGGGACGTTTTTTTCTAGAACAGCAACTTGGCGAAGGCGGGTACGGCGAGGTCTACCTGGCGACCCAACTCTCTGTGAAACGTCGTTGCGCCGTTAAAATTCTCTCCCAAAAAACGGGCGATCCAAAGTTTCTAAAACGTTTTGAAGTAGAAGCCAGAGCGACCTCAAAACTCACCCATCCGCACACCATTATTGTTTATGATTTCGGGACCGATGGCGATATTGCATTTATCGCGATGGAGTTTCTGGATGGCGTGAGTTTGATGGAAAAATTGGGCAATTCATCAACCATGAATATTGCCAAGACCCTACATCTTGCCCACCAAATCGCCCAAAGCCTCGACGATGCGCATCAACATGGATTGATCCATCGAGATATAAAACCACACAATATCATGGTGATTAATCGTGGAAAAGATCCCCTCTTCGTCAAGGTTATCGACTTCGGATTGGTTAAAGCGATTCGAGGCGACGAGCCGATTCAAGCCACCCTTACCCGC
>JALSKP010000241.1 GCA_026988815.1 Myxococcales bacterium
AAGGTCGAGGTCTTTCGGAAATCGATGCCTCCTATGAAAGTGGAACGCACCTATGTGCATCCTGATTTCGTCCAGAACGATATTCCGGCGGGTTCCGATCTGGCATTTTTGATTCTTAACGAAGAACTTTCCAACCCTCTTTCGCTTCGTCGGAAAAAAAATAGGAAAAGGAGAGGAGTTTACCATTATTGGATACGGCCTTTCCGAATTCGACGACCGGGAAGGGCGAAGTGGGGGTAAACAACGAAAGGCAAAGCTCGTCGTAAAGGACCGGGAGCACATCGGTTCGAGTGGGCGATGCCAAGAGGGCAGCTTGCTATGGGGATTCTGGCGCGCCTTTGCTCTACGAGGGCCAAGTGGTTGGTATCATGTCTACGGTAAGCGAGGTTGTAGGGGTGGGATGAACGCCACCTTATTAGTAAGCCATTTTACTTTCATTGATGCTGTCCTAAAAAAAGAAGGTCGTGCGTTAAGTTGGATGGGCGTGCAAAATGTTCGCTTTTTTCTTTTTCCTTTTTCTCATCGTGCTAAGGTTGTTTCAAACATTTTCAAGACAATCAGAGAAGAGAAAGTAGCGTACGGGACTATTTTTGATGTCGTTTCTCTAATCTCCCAAACTTTAGAGGATCTTCTATGCGCAGCTCTGCCTTTTATTTCAAATTAGTGATTTTATCACTTCTGTTGTTTTTTACTTTTGGTTTGAGTGCCTGTGGGGACGATGATCCAGTGGTACAAGACGAGTTCTGCTTTGCGCAATGCTAGGTCATCCCACGATCAAAATTGTGAATCTACCTGCCATCCACCAGGGAAAGGACCAGCGGGTCATCGCCGAATGTTTTGGTAACCAAAAAAAAATCGTGGGGGTTCAGGTAGAAAACGCTAAAAAACCCAAATCCGCTAAAAACGACTGAAGAATAAGAAAAAAAACAACACTTTCTGTGCTAAACAGATTGCATATAAAAGGCTCAACCATGAAATCCACCAACTTTGAATTCCTAAGAGAAAAACGCCCTGAGCTCGCCGAACTCGGCGGGTTTGCAGAATACCACGCCAGAAATGATCCTTCCGCGTGTCTCCATAAATTGCGTCTTCTCGTGGAACGCATGACCAAGATCGTTTACGACCAATACCGCCTCGTGACCTTGCCGCGTTCAAGTTTTAATGATTTGCTTATCGATGATTCGTTTAAACGAATCTTACCAAACGCGATTCTCGATAAAATGCATGCCCTACGAATCCGAGGCAATGATGCTGTTCATGGTGGAAAATTCACGGCAATCTTCCCCGTATTCTCCTCAAAGAAGCCTTCCAAATTTCATCCTGGTTCTACCTCAGCATCGATGATGGAGAAAAGGACGACATTCCAGATTTCGTACCCCTTGAAAAACTTGAATCCGAATCACAAAAAATAACCAAAGCCTATCAAGACCAACTCGACCGTGCCGAAAGAGAAATCGAAACCGTCCTCGCACAGCTCGAAGAAGAGCGATTAAAATCCAAGGCCTTCAAGCTTTCAACGGAGGAAGAAAAAGAAAGCTTCAAGACCCTTGCCGAAGAGAGTCTCCAGCAGCTCGATCTTAACGAGGCCCAAACCCGTAAATTTCTTATCGATACTGAGCTCGCCTATCAACACGTGGGTTGGAATGTAAACGACCCTGAACAAGTTGGTATCGAGATCGAAGTCGATGGCCAACCCACCCCCACCGGCACAGGTTTTGTTGATTATGTTTTATGGGGCGACAACGGAAAGCCTTTGGCGATTATCGAAGCGAAAAGAAGCGCCAAAGATGCACAGGCCGGTCAACGCCAAGCCAAACTATATGCAGACGCTTTAGAAAAAAAATACAACCAACGGCCCATTATTTTCTACACCAATGGGCACGATATTTATTTATGGAACGACAGTCCCACAATAGAGCTAAAGGCCGGTGAGGTGCCTCGAAAAATCTTTGGCTATTACTCAAAAGATAGTTTGGAATCTTTGATCTTTCAGAGAGAAAATAAAGCGCAACTTGGTCTCGTAAAACCTAAGCTAGAAATTGCTGACCGTATGTATCAACAGCAAGCCATTCGCCAAGTCACCGAACGCTTTGCCGCGGGTTATCGAAAGGCGCTAATTGTCCAAGCCACTGGCACAGGAAAAACACGTGTGGCAATTTCCCTTCGTGATTTTCTTTCACGCGCAAAATGGGCTAAACGCATTTTGTTTTTATGCGATAGAAGAGAGCTACTAAAACAAGCCGATAAATCCTTCAAAGAATTTCTACCCTCCGCGTCTCGGACAACGCTAAATGCCAAGACTGCACAAGATAGAGATAAACGCGTCTACCTTGCCACCTATCCAGCAATGATTAAACAATTTAGTCATTTTGATGTGGGCTTTTTTGACCTTGTCGTTGCCGACGAATCGCATCGAAGTATCTATAATAAATACCGCGATCTTTTTCGTTATTTTGATGCCTTCCAAATCGGTCTTACTGCAACGCCGCGAAATGTTATCAATCATGACACCTACAATTTGTTTAAATGTGAAGGCGCAAACCCCACCGCACATTATGGATTACGTGAAGCGATTGAACACGCGCCTCCCCATCTGGTTCCCTTTCGAATAGTAAAACAACAAACCAAATTTCAACGCGAGGGTATTAAGTGGCAGACCATGACCGATGCGCAAAAACGACAATATGAAGCCCAAATGGATGCCCCAGAAGAGGAAGTTTTTGATGCCAAAGACATCGATAAAAACGTGTTTAATAAAGACACCAGTCGGTCCATCCTTCGCAACTTAATGGATAATGGCATCCGCGATTCCTCGGACACCCTACCGGGAAAGTCGATCATCTTTGCGCGAAATCATAAACACGCCGTACATCTTCACGAGGTTTTTCAAGACCTCTATCCAAAATATGGCGGGGACTTTTGTTACGTCATCGACGGATATGATAGTCGCGCAGGACAGCTTATCGATGACTTTAAAAATCCTGAAAGCAGTCTTCGAATTGCGATCTCGGTGGACATGTTAGACACCGGAATCGATGTGCCAGAAATCGTTAACCTCGTCTTTGCAAAGCCCGTGAAGTCTTACGTCAAATTTTGGCAAATGATCGGTCGCGGCACGCGTTTATGTGAAAACCTTTTTGGGTTGGGCAAAGATAAAACCGAATTTTTGATATTCGATCATTGGGGCAATTTTGAATACTTTGACGAACACCCCGAAGAAAAAACGCCAACCCTTTCAAAATCTCTCATGCAGCGCCTCTTCGAAGCGCGTCTCACCCTC
>JALSKP010000242.1 GCA_026988815.1 Myxococcales bacterium
GTGTAGAACCGTCTCTGCGCCAAGCACTTCGAGAATACCTCTGGGAAGTTCGATGTCCATTACGTCATACCCAAAAAGTCCCATATGGCCGGGTCCAGATCCGGGGGTCACACCAGCAGAAACGGGTTGTAATCCGCAACACGCGCCTTTTCTGGCGAAGGCATCAAGGTAGGGAATGTGGGCGCCCTCAAGTTCGGTCAATTTTGTGTCTGGATGGGGCAGTCCTCCTACGCCATCAAAAACCCAAAACAATATTTTTGAAGTGTGGCCGGTCGATAAGTTCGATATAATTTCGCTCATGGTTTACGTCTTTAAAAGTTACTATCAGCCGCGTCCGGAGAGAGGCGATTATTAAGGATGGCCTCGATTCTATCAAGTTCGAAAATTGCATCTTTATGGTCAGGATCGATCTCTAAAACCCGTAGTAAAGCGTCTTTGGCGTCCTTCCATTTTCGACGTTTTTTGGCCAGATCGCATTGTTTTAAGAAAAGAGGAATCGCATGGTTCAACTTGTATTCTGGCATAACCCGCGAACGATAATTTCGTCGTGTTTCACCGTCACCAAGAATTTGAAAAGCGCTCTCCACTCTGTCTCGTATTTCACTTACACGTTGGTGAACTTCGGGCTCTAGATGTTCGGGCACCTTACTTGGGTCGAATTGAACAATGAGGTCTTCGTAGGCGCCCTGGACAACATCGGTATAACTCGACCAGTGGACATTGAGGACTTCAAAGTAACTTGCCTTGTGTACGCTCAGGAATTTTACGGTAACGTTTTCGCGGTAACGTTCGCGTACAATGGTTTGGTGGAAGGATTGGTCGAAACTAAGAATTCCCATACGATGAAGGGCCTTTATGATGCCGAAACTTTCCGCTGGGGAGAGGTCGCTAACGGTGATCACTTCTTTGAGGCGTTTGCGACCGGTGATAAACTCGTTTACAAATTGGATGGCCTTCGTGTCGCCTTGAAGCGCGTGCCGGAGACGGTCTTTTTCTCTTAAATCAATTTCAGGATAAGCCTCTATTGCCGGAGCAAATGCGGCGTCGCGTTCCTTAATCCCTAAGGAGCGAAAACGCTCAAAAAGGAAGGTGTAAATGGTTTTCTCAACAGGAACATGCACACGAAGAGGGGGCGCCGGCAAAAAGCCCGCTTCCAATTTCGAGATATCATAGATGCGAATTTCGCCATTGCGACGTTTGCGAAAATCTCGGAGCAAATACGTTAGCCGACCCGCAAGAGAGTTGCGAATTTGCTCGGGGTTCAAAATATCCAAGGTTAATAAACTACGCGGAATCGTTCCATTGGTTTCGTCCGCATGGGCTGCCACCATTCCCAATTGTTCTTTTGTAATCCTGTCTGCACGATAAAGCATCCAACCGAGTTCTTGGTTTCCTATACGAGGTTTACATGCTGCGTCGACAACAAGTCCTCCGTCAAAAAAGAACTGAATTTGGACCCCATTCTCTTTTCCTGTAAAATAGTGGAGTAAGCCAGAGAACCCATCCTGGGATGTCTGAAGCAAGATGTCTAAGATTCGCTCATCAGCCAAAGGTTCGATTCTGTCAGCCTCTTCTTTCGGCGCAAGCCATAAGGGGTCTGGTCCATAGAGTTCATCGGACTGCGCGCCGCTATGGTCAAATGCGGACAAGATCCTCACATCAGGTGAGGTTAAATCTACCGACTTTCGAAAGGGTTGCGTTCGAACAGGAATACCCGGAATGGGGGCCGAGCCTGACGCGCGCTTTTCCAAGACTTCTTCGACAAAGGATTCGCTTCTCTCCATTTCCACGCTTTCTAAACGTGCAATTTCTTCCTGCATTTTTACCAACGCGAGCCGGTCTCCTTTGTCAATTTCCCCCAACTCAACTGCAGCCCCACCTGGTGGAAGATGGACCACTCGTCCGATGGCGCGCATCGTGAAATTTTGCGGCGCGAAATGGATATCAAATTCTACAGTCTCATTTAAATCAGGGGGAGAATGTGTGGGGACCACCACTGCGCCAACGGCTAAAATATGATGCAGTAAGCTAATCACGTCATCGTCGCTACGACATTCTAAACGAAGCCCCTGATCCTGAACCTGGCTCCATTGAGAGTCTTTCGATGAGACCTCAGAAAGTTGGGTAATTCCCGCTTCGGAGAGTTGGATCATTTCTGTTGCCAAACCACTCAATACGGATGCGATAAGATCGGGGGATAATGTTTCGAAATCTTTTGAAAGTAAGGCTCTGAGCTTATTCTTTAATCCTTTCTGTGAATTGTTGGCCATTTTTTGTATTCCGTGGGTTAGAGTTAGAGTGGAATAGCTGTCGCTTTCTGTCAAGCGTTTCAATCCCCCTATCCTCCTTTTTATAGGCTTAACTAACGCATTTATTTCGCGGAAAACGGATAAGCATTTATCCCATTTTCGAGAAAAACCAGCTTTTTAAATTAAAGCCTTGAGAATCCGCTTACAACTATGTAAGGAGGCGCTCGGGACTCCCCTTCTGTATCCGGGAACCCGCTAATGTACGTCCGGAAGACCGGCCAAAAGATTATTTGATTGAACGTTTTTACCCCATCGTTCAAAAAACCAGGAGCTCAATTGAAAGCAATCACTGATTACGTAAAATTTAATGATAAAAATCTCCAAAAGAAATACGAAAAGAAACGTATGCCTATGGCGACGCTTTACGAAGCATACTTCGACGGCGATATCGATATTCCTGGAGATATCTATGATTTCCTCGCCGATCGTAACCTTTTCACAAGTTATGACCTCACTGCTAAGCATTTTCAGTGGGCAGCGACCAATCTTCTTCCAGAAGTTCTGATTCACTCTCAGGAACAAGACAAGCGTATCGTTCGCGAGCATTATGACCGCGGAAACGATTTCTTCGGGTGGTTCTTAGGCGAGCCAATGGTGTACACTTCTGGATTCTACAAAACCGAAGATGAAACCCTCGAACAATGTCAAGCCAATAAACTTAACCTCGTTTGCCAAAAACTTCAGTTGAAGCCTGGCGACACCCTTCTCGACATCGGATGTGGTTGGGGAACTTTGGCAGCACACGCTGCGAAATACTACGGCGTTAAGTCTGTGGGAATCACCATCGCTAAAGAGCAAACAGCCTACGGAAACCAACGCATCGCTGATTGGGGCGTTTCCGATTCTGCTGAAGTTCTTTGTATGGACTATCGCGACATTCCAAAGCTTGGTCGTAAATTCGACAAAATCGTTTCCTTGGAAATGGTTGAGCACGTCGGCGTTAAAAATCTGAACGGA
>JALSKP010000243.1 GCA_026988815.1 Myxococcales bacterium
CTTGCGCCACGGGTGCTTGTCCAACCGTTTACGCGATTGGCTTGGTCATACAATACTGTATGGGTTTGACCATTGGCCGCTTTAAAATCTTTAAGACGTTCGCGATCAAGCCAGGTAAATTCATCTTTATCGCCGGACGGGAAAAGCAGTTCGCTTAGATTTAACAACCCATTATATTGTGTTTGAAATTCCGTATTTGTATCGGAACGAAGTAAACTAAGCATGCCGTTATCATTATATTCAGCTTGGTTTTTATCGCCGTTGGGCGCGTTCGCTTCGATAGCCCTACCCATCTCGTCCCGGGAGATGGTGGTACGCTGTCCCAAACTATCTTCCACCGAAGATGTAAGTCCGTCAGTTCCTATTTCAAAATCCTGTTCAACTTCACCAAACTTGGTTCTAATTAATTTTCCGGCGTCATTGTAGGTATATTCGACCGGTAAAAGGGTGCCGATTTTTATTGATTTTATTCGATTTTTCTCGTCGTATTTTGTAATTGTTTTACGACCCATCGCAGATTTTTTCGTCATACTATGGCTTGCACGGTCATAGGTATAGGTGGTTTCTTTTCCGTTGATATTCACATGCTCGGTTAAAGTCTGCAGGCTCAATAGATCTTTTGCATCCGATAAAACTACCGAACGTTTGCGTTCAGAAATTTGTTCCAGACCCGAGGGCGTTTTTGTTTTTCGAATTCCTACAAAAGGACTCTGTGCCCCAAAACGCGGGTCATTAGAATATTGGCTCGTCTTCAACGTTCCGTTGGCAACAGTGGTCTCTTTTCCCTGACGACCAATAATAGTTTCGTCTTTTAACCCTGAAGAACGTGTGGTTTGTTGTGAAAGAAAACGACTTCCCGATTTTTTTGTTTGGTAAACCGACCTGCGACCGGTAGAGCTTTCAAAAACCACTGTATCGTCTTTTAGAGTTAAGGTTTTCCAGCCGCCTTCTGGATCTTCGGCACGGATAAGATGGCCCGACACATCGTAGATATATTTTGAACTATTCATTAGCCCATCAGTCCAATTGTTCATCAAGCCGTAAGGCGAATACTCTGCCCTTCTAGTTGAGCTGTCGCCGAATTTAACCTCAGAAATATATCCATTGTCGTTCAGAGCAAACTCTGTTCGGTGTCCAAAAGGTCCTTCGATGGCCAGTAAATCTCCCTTATCATCCCGAATGATTTTTGTATTCAAACCATCGCGATCCCTAATTGAGGTCAACCCATTTTCATCGTACTCAAATTTTTCTAAAACCAGACCATCCCACGCACTTATAAATTCAAGAACGCGTCCACCGGCATCAAAGCGATATAAATGGCGAGCTGTCTGTGCCGCCAATATTGCATCATCACCATTGGTAGTATTTGGAAACACACTGGTAATGCGTTTGATAATCGGTCCCGATTTATCTAAAGTGAGGGTTCTGGTGATATCAAAACTGGAGCCAAAATATATATCACCATTTTGGGTTGCCGCAGGCGCGCCAGTCGGAATTAGATGCGCGTCTGAGGGCGAGATACCATCGGAGGCAACAGCGGCATCCAAGAATTCCTGCGTCGAAGATTTGAAACGTTCTGGATTGATTCCACCAACAAAGCTTATCTTTCCAGCTTTAAAACGTTTGAGATAATGAGACGAAATAACGAACACCGTACTTGAATCAAAATCAGGGACGCGGTCAAAATAGTAGATTGCACCGTCAGGACCGGCAGAGAGCCCGAAAGGGTCATCGGTTTTAGATAGACGCTCCAGTTTACCCTCACTTAGTCGAACTAATGTAGGATAGGGTTCGTTTACTCCTCTTCCTCCCCCGATATAATAGAGCGTCCCATCGGGAGCGACCGTCATTTCTTTGATGTTAAGATCGCCCTCTCGTGCGTTCACTGTATCTTCAAAAAAATCGCACACCGGGTCTTGGCGACGACTACAACCGGCAATGGTATCATAGCGGGTTTCTCCAGAATAAAACTGGTAAATTCGACGACCATCAGAAACATAGAGTTCCGAATTGGGGCCAATCGCGATTGCTTCCATATCGGGTAGGTCAGAATCTTGGACCCAGCCGCAGGTTCCGACAATCACCTCTACCTTTTCTTTGAGACGGCGAATGCAGTTTCCGTAGGTTGAATAAAAAGCATCATCGGGCCCAAGGGTCCAACTTCCGACGGTCACGGTTTCTTTAAGTGGACCCCCCTCTCCCGGACATTTTAAGCCTTGAACACAATCGGCATCAAGATCGCTATTGAGAACTTGTTTGCCAGCAAAATGTTTAATTTCCCCATTGGCCAGTTGGTGGAAAAACAGCGATACAACCCCACTTGTAAAAATATAGTACAAGGTATTATCGCTTCCCACGAAAGTATTGATCGATTGGTAGGGAGTCCCTGTGGCCTTATTGGTGATATCAACGCCATCACTTTTTTCAAAAAGCTCAAAATTTTCAATAATACGAGAAAGATCGCCGCTATTTCTTTCGGGTGCATCGGGGAGATAATGAATTTGCGCTCCGCCATCATAGGCATGTTGAACATCAAGTGCCCAGCCTCCCATATTGAGATTTGCACGCGCATCATAAGCGCCAAAACTTCCCACAAAACGCGTACTCAAGGTTGCGTCTTTTCTAGCGAGTCCGAGCGCTTCCAATCCGTTAAGGCCAAATGTTTTTTCTAGTTCCGCCGGATTGGTATATTGCATGTCGTAGACATTTGCGATCTCTACCTCAATTCGTGTGCGGCCGGTAAAATTACGATTGTAAGCGTCTTTCCCATCCCACTCAAATGGATAGGTTAGATTTGGTTCGGGAGCGAACTCTTTTTTGATTACCTTTCCCTGAATTTTTATAGACACTCTTATTTTTTTTAGCACCGAGGGGACTTCTGAATCGGTGAGTTTTAGTTTGAAGGCACGATGTCGACCTGCGACATGATCACTACGATAGAATAAGCGATACTTGGTTCCTGGGAGATTAATCGACTTCATCAATACCTGATTTTGACACTCAATGACCGAGCCCGATTCCGTACATGGGTCTTGGTCATTGGTGTCGGGAATAGGATCAAACTCAAGGGGTGGCAAAGCGCCATTTGGAAACTCTTGAGGCCAATTTAGATCGTGAGGCGAGAAGCTTTTCACAGGTACTCGCCAGAAACTTTCACCAATATCAAAGAAGTTTTCGATGGCAGATTCTTCACTCGCATTTAACTCATCAGCGGACCCATCGCCGTCCAGATCTACTCCGCCATCCAATCG
>JALSKP010000244.1 GCA_026988815.1 Myxococcales bacterium
TTTTTTTCTTTTGAAGCGGTAGTTCATCATACCGTTCAACTCGTAGATATCTGTCGAGCCTATATCGTTTTTTAAGGACTCGAACCTCGATTGAGGTACTATCCATTGAGGTACTATCCATTTGTCGATCCCGTAAACGGCGCTAGGGGAAGGGATCTGTCCGGGTGGTTCCGGTTTTTTGGGCTTTCGAGGCTGTAGTACTGTTTCGTTTTTGGAAATCTCAAGCTCGGTTTCAGAAAACGGAAATACGATGATTAGGTCGATTTCTTCGCCTGGGGACGCTCCAATATTTTGAATATTTAGTTCGACCTCAAAAAGCGTATCGCAATCGTCTAGATAGGTTTGAAGCTTGTTGTAATACTTCTTAAGTCTCGTTTGGTAGCGTTCTATATCAGTTTCGTAAATTACGCATTTAAGAATGCGGTTATCGGGTTCATCTCCGACTAGGAGTAAATCGTTTTTTATCTCTTCAGGCATGTTTAGAATGGTCCGACTACGAGAGATTTCGAACCGATGTTGCCCATTTTTGAAAGTTAACTGAATTTCGGGACAAGCGGAACGAAATTCGTTTATCTCCCTGTTTAGTTTTTTGATTTTGGTGTCGCGTGGGTCGGCTTCTGTTTTACGTTTCAACGAGTCTCCTGGCGCGAAAATAGAGATGCCAAGCATACGGGCTTTCGTTCTTGCTCCGGTGTCATCGGACAAAAATATAACGTCAGCTTCTGGGTTTTGTTTTTCAAATGTTAGCAGAGATGCAAGAATAAGGTCATCGTTTGAGGAGATGTCATACTCGTCCCAAACGGATTCCGAAACGGGATCGAAAAAACATAAAATACCTACATTGTTCCGTACTGGATATGGAGTTCCGAAATCGTCGATTTTATCGATATTCTTGAGAAACGACCGTGCACGATTTTTGACATGTTGAGACCGATGTTTGTCCTTGTGCCCATCCAACTCGGTCACAACAATCCTCGGAACTAAGATAACCACGTTTTTAGATGATAGAATTTTGCACAAGTCGATGTTTTCGATGGGACCAAAGTGCATGTAGATATTGGTATCGATGACGACAAATATTGTATTTGCGTTACTCATTCAAACCCTAAACGACGAAGGAAGGAGGTTGTCGGTCCACTTTATAATTACGTTGTAGATCGAACGTCCGGACATCGATGTCGTTTCTCGAATGTTTCCATGGCGATTGACGGGTCGAAAGAGCGGACCCGTTGAAACATTCAAAATCGCTAACCAACTTTCCAACGCATAAATGGGGCAATAGTTTTGCTCTTCATGTTCTTCAACTAGGATTTGGGACTGTGATTTATGGTATCGATTTGTTCCAGACATCATCGTAATTTCAAGACCGCCGTCGCTTAAAAACTGGAGGTTATTTGTTGTTAAAGCTGCGAGCTCCGACCGTCTTAATTTGGTGGCATGTAGGAGTAGAATGATGGCCTTATCTCGTGTTTCGGTTACGACATTTTCGTGACCAATATTATCAATAATTGCCCTAAGTTGTTCATCGAAAACAGGAAACTTACGATTGTTCATTTCGGCGGCCGCAAATCTCATTTCCATCATGGTACATTCAAAACAGCCAATCATTGCCATCACAACCTCCTACTAGATCGATCTTATTTTAATTTTATCCGAAAACTGTAGCCACGGAAGGTGCTCGGGTCCATCAGAACTTCAAGAAAGAACAGACAAAACGAGAAGAAAAGGCGCCATTTTAGCTTTGCAGAAAACATGACATCTTTACTTTCCGCTGACATTCGTATTTGCGCCCGTTGCAAGTGTCGTCTTTTTTCACCGATTCAAATCTCGTGTTTTAAATGGGACCCGACTTCGTGCACTTAACTAAAGCAGCCCGTATCGAAATGCAGAGGGCTTTGACTTTATGGGAGATATTGATTGATAGTTCCCACTCACGGAAAACGCGGCCTTGGTCGTTTGTCCTTCCGATGCTTCTGTTCAAATGCAGTCTGGTACACGAGAAACAATGGCAGATGCTTCAAAATTGTAGTGGAAGAAGTAACGGTTCACCGCGTTAGCAAAAGGCAAGGACGGCAATGAAAAGGGCTTGATTCTGTTTGGTTGGCGAAATGGAAAGCTGTCTCTCTCCCTTCACTGGTCCAGAAGATGAGGGCAGTCAATCCGATACGCATTCTAAGGAATCGCCAGATCGAGGCCGTCATTGAAGCCTCGAATTCGCGAGATGACGATGTGTTTTTCCGTTTGGCGTGCTCTAAAGCATCGTTTGAAGAGAGCGATGCCTTCAAAGATTTTGAGAAGACGCCTCAAGCAAACGAAATTGTTCACACGACTTTTGTGGGACTTGACGATAGTCGTCTCGATAATGTTAGGGCGAAGGCATTTTTTCGAGAGGATTTTTAAAACCGACTTTATCGACACTTCTCTCCGCACAACGTAGGTAAGGTCCTCGTTTTTCGTAATTTCCAGTGCCGTCACCTTTCTTACAGAAAATGCTAAATTGCTCACACACTTGTGGCGGCGGCCCTTTAATATTTACACGCCATCTTTCAGGTGCGGTAATCGCTTTATCCCCCACGTCACATACGGGTTTGTCCGCCAACGAGGAGATGTCCCCCGCTTTTAAGGCTTTCAGGTTGAGCGCTTTTAATTTTATTTTGCTCATTTTCTTGCCGGACATCGCCTTCATCTCTTTCTTGTCGATACGAACCCGCTTTTGGGCACTCAATGCTACTACCATGGACCCAGACGCAAGCACTATCAACATTATCTGTTTCGTTTTTTTCATATATCCTCCTGGTTGATGTTATAGTTATGACAACAGTATTTATTCATTTATTCAATAGTATTTCAACGAAACGCATTTTTCCAGAGTTGGGTTGGGCTTTGATATGGACGGACGATGTTCGATTCCCGGTACGGTACAGCCCGACCAATGCCATCGGTGAACAACCGATGGTCGAGGTGAAAGCAACTTCAATAATTTGGGGCGATGTACAGGATACATATTTGTTGTTTTTACGGGTGGTTTGATTCTACGTTCACGGAGGATTCAAATAGCTGACCGGAGGTTAACCTAAAAGGGAAATGTCTGAGCGGTTCCGCGGGTCCAAAAACGCGGTGTGGAATCGTCAAAAAACGATTTACATCTTTAGAATGTCGGCCGCATATTTTGGAAAAGAAGATCGTCGAAACAGATACCTTCGCCTTCAAGGGCTCTTGGTGCACGTACGACAAGCCGGCCAAAACGAA
>JALSKP010000245.1 GCA_026988815.1 Myxococcales bacterium
TATCTTGAGGATCGATTGCGAAAGTATTGTCATTTGCGCCATCGCCATTCATGTCGACAAAGGTATCTAAAACACCGTCACCGTTAGTATCACGACCGTAGGATTCTAAGGCGTCGGTGAGTCCGTCACCATCAGAATCAAGGTCGCGAAAATCAGGAATACCATCATTGTCGGCATCGTTGTTGAAGCAGGCTTTAGTAAATTGCGTTACTGTACCCGCTTTCCAATTCGACTCCAAAGTCACTTCCAAGGAATCGACAGGGTCACAATAGGTCGTTGTAACACGTATTGCTGGGTCTTCTTCATTTCCGGTTTTCGTAGAAGCGTAGAACGCCCCCGTCTGTATAATTGATGACCCGAGAGCGACCTCGCATGGCATCACTTCAACACCTTGAAAGAAGGCTTTAACTTGAGCGCGTTCAAAAAGAGGCAAGTTTCCGCCATCAATATCGGTAAGTTCGTGGACAAGTTTGTAAACCGGCTTACTGAACGAGAAAACATTGGTTGCACGATGCCCGTTCGGATCCATAGTCCCATCAACGCTATGGAAGGCGAAATCATTAAAGACGACTCCACCAAAAACGCTATCATATACTTTAAAGCGATCATTGGTGTCGGTGCTATGCGTAATCGTCAATCCAACGAGATTCGTACCCACGCTTTGTCCATCCAGATCAAATCCCGCAGGTGTGGCGAGCGCCGAATAGTTAGCAACCAAGGGACCGACCGAACAGGCGCCCTCAATACGATCTAAAACGCCATCATTATCAGAATCGAGATCTTGATAATCTGGAATCAAATCGCCGTCGCTATCTTCACAAGACGTCGGCGCATTGGAAAGATCAGAACACTCATCGACATCTGGAATGCCATCCTTATCTTCATCACTTTGGTTGCAATTCTTACCATCTCCATCGTAACCGAGATTACATGCACAGGTAAAAGAGCCGACAATATTTGTACAACTTGCGTTTGGATTACAATCGTCGCTTCCGAGGGCGCACTCATCAATGTCTACGCAAAGCTGTCCAGGGGTCAAACATTGGTATCCTGTTTCCACAGTGCAGGTTGCAGTACAGCCGTCGTTACTTGTTACATTGCCATCATCACATGTTTCAGTCCCGGTTAAAACAGTATCGCCACAAATCGTCCCCGTCGAAAACACACCGTTTCCCGTGTAGACGCCATCGCTTGCGCTGATCGTATAATCGTTTCCGCCAACGAGTCCGACAATTGAATCAGCAGCGCAGGACCATGATCCCGCAGAAACGGTCGCCGAACAGATTTCAGAAAACCCGTTTGGTCCGTTAACAATTACGGTCACCGTGGATCCGTCGGGAAGATTCGCCTGCCCGTTTGGAGTAGTACTTTGGGTCGTAATCGTTCCGCTCGGTCCGGTCACCTCGATCCCAAACGCGACCACAGCGAGGGGGGAAAGGGTTTGTGGTAAACCCAAAGAAGGATCACATCCGCTGGAGAGGGGGAGACCTGCAAAACTAAAATTCACCGATGCCGCAGGGGCGTTAGGGTTGTCAATGACCGATAAAGCGCGTAGGGGACTATTGCTTCCCGTGGAAATATATACCTTTCCATCCGGTCCGAGTTTAACGGCCGAGTGAACATATCGCGTGGCGTAAGTATGAATCACAGTATTGACGCCATTTGAGAAATCATATTGTAAAACCCGCGATTGGACGCCGTTTGTACCAGTTAAACTCGTATAATAGAGCTTGGTATCATCAGGAGAAAAAGCCGCGCCATAACGTTGGCTATCAGGGCTGGCAAGAAGGGTTATCTTGTTCGCGATCGTCCCCGACGAGGCGTCGAAATCAAAAGTAAAGATGGATCCACCATCGCGGTTTGACATGACCAGCGTTGTACCGTCGTTAGAGATTGCAAACATGCTCCAAAAGTCGATAGCCACGTCGGTGGATATTTTGACGGGTGTTCCAAGACCACTGCTGGTCACTGGGAGAACGAATAAAAGATTATCCCCCGAAATGAGGACCCAATAATCAACGCCGTTGGAATGTGGGACGACCAGCATGCCCTCTCTTGCCGTCGATGCGCCGCTATCTAGAAGGATATTAACGTTGGCACCTAAGGCAACCGGGTTTGCGGGATCGGAAAGATCAAATTCTCGAAACCCCACGCTACGCGAGTTTCCAAACGTATGCCCGATGACAAACGCGCGCTCAGGATTCAGCGGACGCGGAACGATAAGTGCTGAATGAATAGAGGAGTTGTGTCCCGGCAAGCCAGATGCGACGAGGACGCCTGAATTATTCCAAACCTTAGCTCCATCGGTATAGATAAGAAGTTCACCGGTTTTTGGATGAGAAAACGAGGAGGTTCCTTCAGCGGTATTAATGGAAGGATCGTCCGTGGTCGTGATCGTTCCATCGGATTCGAATTTCATCCGGCATTTTGAACCAAAATTCCAGGTTTGGGCGTGCTTCGATTGAGCGGAAGCATTTAGCGTGAACAAAGAGAGGGTAATAAACGATAAAAGAAGAAGATTTTTTTTAAACATAACGATCCTTTCTTGATTCGTGTGAATCATAGAAGAGTTGGGTTAATCCTTAACTAACTTAATTGGAACCACTCACAATCTGTTTTTGATGCAATTTCGTCGCAAAAAAAACACAAAAAGGAAGAGCGCCCTCAGCAATGGATCTATGGCGAAATATGATTCTAGAATGTCGCCGACACGCTTGAAGGAAACACAAAATATTTATAAGAGTAGAAACCGCATTATCCAGGAGCTCATATGCGTCTTTCCTCTCTTTTTGTTTCCCTCTTTCTTTTCCTCGCTTTGGGCTGCGGATCGGCTTCGCGTTTAAACCGACAAGCAGCCGATGTTCTTTTTCCGGTCTCCGAAGAGAATAAATTGGGAGCCCAACTTTCTGCGCAAGTCGAAACCGAACTCAAGATATCCTCCGACGAAGTGCTCACGAATTACATTGCCGAACTGGGCGCAAAAACGGTTAAAGCTGCTAAGGGAACGATTCCAGAGGGCATCCATTTCACCTTTAAAGTCATCGACGACCCGAATACCGTCAACGCATTCGCGATGCCTGGCGGCTATGTCTATTTCTACACTGGACTGATTAAAGAAGCCCAAAGCGAAGCCGAAATCATGGCCGTAATGACCCACGAAGTCGCCCACGTTGTTCGTCGCCACGTCGCCCAACGCCTTGTCGCAAATTATGGAGCCCAAGCCTTGCTCGGCGCGGCATTGGGAGAAA
>JALSKP010000246.1 GCA_026988815.1 Myxococcales bacterium
TCATTATTGCCCTTTTGAAAAACGAAGAAAAAGAGGAGCGCGATAATTGCGATTGCAGGAAAAATAAAAATAAGGGGAGATTTTCGCTTTTCCTTTCGGTTCTCGGTGATCGTCAGCACCGATGCTGGAGGAATCGTTGGATCCTCTGACGCAAATAAATGTTCCGTTTCAATCGATGTATGCGCGACAACGTGCCCGACAGGTTCTTTTTCTACCTCGTCGATGATCTCCTCAAATATAATGGAAGAAAGCGCGTCGATAATATCTTTGCCATTTTGAAAACGATCATCGGGATGTTTTTCTAGAAGCTTATATATGACATCGGCAATTTCGGGTGGCAGATGTTTTCGTTGGAGGCGCGGCACTTCGTCAGTCACGTGCATCATCAATACGTCGAAGGAAGAAGAGGCGGTGAAAGGAAGCTCGCCTTCAATCATTTCAAAAAAGATAACGCCAAGTGCATAAAAATCGGATGCGGGTGTGAGCGATCGCGTTGAGCGCGCTTGCTCAGGAGACATATAAGCGGGTGTTCCAAACACGTCGCCTGCTCGGGTGAGTCGAATTTCGTCGTCTTCTTCCTCACCAAATTTTCCGTTCACAATCTTTGCGATACCAAAGTCGAGAATCTTGAGGAGCTCCTGACCATCGCTTTGCAAGGTGAGCATAATGTTGTCGGGCTTTAAATCCCGATGCAGAATATTATGAAAATGCGCATGATCCAAACCTTGGGCGACCTGTCGGACGATTTCAATGGATTCTTTAATACTCATTATATTTTTCAAAAGACGTTTACCCAAAGGCTCGCCTTTCACATATTCGATGACGGTAAAATAAGAATCCAATTCTTCAGAAAATCCAAAGTCAAAAAGGGTAATGCAATTGGGGTGGTTGAGGCGAGCAATAGCCTTTGCCTCGATCGCGAAGCGTTCATTCATTCCCGATGTGTCTGAAGTGCTAGGATGGAGGAGTTTGATCGCCACTTTTCGGTCGACCGATATTTGTTCGGCTAGCCAAACAGCACCCATTGCTCCGGCGCCGAGGGGACTTAGTAATCGATATTTCCCTTCGATGATTAAGCCCGGCTGGGCGTTTGACATGATGACCTCAAGGGCGGGTTATGACCTAGGCGAAAAGTCTTACCGAAAATATCGGAATGCGCAACAAAACTAACCCAAAGTGTGGTTCATTTTACCTTCGATTATCGGGAATTCTCATTCGATTTTTTTAAGTTCATCTGATAAAGGGAAGCATGAAAACGACCATCCTAAAATTCATCACTTTCTCATGTCTGATTAGTGCCTGCGGCGATCCCGTTGATACAACCGAAGATTGTAGTAATACCGAGTATTTTGACGATCAAAGGGAATTGTGTTTTGGCTGTCCACCGGTCCTCGCGCCGAGTTGTCCAGACGCGTGTGGCTTTGAAATCCTTGTAAAGGATAGTAAGAGCACGGGGGCAGATCGCTGTCCTATTGCGCAATGTTCGTCTATCGACACCTGCGATATTTGTTCGCCGAGTTCCTATTTTTCTGATGAAACGCTTTCTTGCGTGGAATGTTCTGGCGCGCAATCGTGCGAAAATGGCCAAAAACTTGAACGAAGAATTACCGATGGACGATGCTACACAGAATGTCGCTGATTCTTTTCGCACCCAGATAAGAGGGTGGTACGGGGAATATAAACGTACTCTTCCTTGGCGAGGATTACGATCTTTTTATCCGGTTTGGGTGTCCGAAATAATGTGTCAGCAAACCCAGGTGGCGACCGTTATTCCTTATTTTGAGCGGTGGATGGAAACCCTTCCCGATGTGGAAAGTTTAGCCTCAGCCACCGAAGAGGAGGTCTTAAAACTTTGGGAAGGATTGGGGTATTATAGGCGTGCTCGCCTGCTGCAAAAAGGCGCTCTTTTTATAAAAGACAATGGCGAGCCTGAGACCTTTGTGGAAATGTTAAAGGTTCCTGGAATTGGACCCTATACTGCGGGCGCGATCGCATCGATCGTGTTTGATGAGAAGGTCCCGGCGGTCGATGGAAACGTATTGAGGGTGATCAGCCGTTTTCGGGCGATTTTTGAGCCCGTCGATACCAAAGTTGGACGTTCGGTGATAGAGCAATTCGTTGAAAAAACGTTGATTAGCGAGACCTGCCCCGGGAGCCTAAACCAATCGATTATGGAACTCGGGGCTCTTATTTGTCGTCCCAAGGTACCGCGTTGCGAGGTCTGTCCTCTGAAGGGCGAATGCCTGGCATTCCTTGAGCATGTACCCACAGATCTTCCGATAAAGAGTAAAAAGGTCAAGGCAAAGAAATGGTCTCCTTTCGCTGTCATTTATCGCAAGGGAGACAAGATAGCGCTCAAGCGAGAGGAGGATAAAAACTTACTCAGCGGTCTATGGGGCGTTCCTATTGTGGAAGAAAAACCCGAGGATGTGGATGAACTTGTGGTGGTACGTCATCAATTTACCCATCGTGATACCTACTACCAGGTTTGCGTCTCCGATGAGACGGCCGAAATGGACTATTTTTCATCGGAGGAGTTGAAGGCGTTGCCGATTTCAACGGCGATGAAAAAAGTAATAAGTGCATATTTTTCCAATGGGGACATTGGCGATTCGTAGGTCCATCTGTTAGACTTGCGGTAATCATACTCGCTTATCAGAGGGATGTTTGCCGTTACTAAAAACAAAATTTGCTCCTTTGACCTTAACGGTTCTAAGTGGTCCAGACGCGGGTGTATCCCTTTCTTTTCGCAAAAATAAAATTACCTTGGGGCGCGACCAATCCAACGATTTTGTTCTCTCGGACGGCTTTGTTTCTAAGCAACACGGCGAGATTTTTATTGATGAACAAGCGTTAAAATATGTGGATTTAAAGAGTCGTCATGGTTCTTTGGTCGTCGTAAATAATGTCTCAACCCATCTCCATTATCCTAATTCTTCCGGTGGGGCGCGTTTAACGGATAACTCAGAAATTCAATTGGGGTGTTCGGTGATACGGGTGAGTCGACCGGTGTTTCCAAATGAGGTGTCTGAATCTATCGAAAGTAATTTGTCAGTTCTTGGGGCCAACAGTGAAGCCCGTGGAGAGCATTTTATAACCGTTGCTTTACAGCCGGTTACAAAACTTACTGAGAGCCTCTCCTCGAAAGACAAAGGTATCGAGGTCATCTTTAATCTGGTCAAAGAGTTGAACGGATTGAACAGTCTCACGGACGTGATTTCCAATATCAATGGTGCGGTT
>JALSKP010000247.1 GCA_026988815.1 Myxococcales bacterium
ACTAAAAAGCAAAGGTTTCCTCACGATCGATCACCTCACCAATAACGTCCATCAAGGATCAATGGAAAAATGGTCCAGTTTTTACAAAGATGTTTTTGCCTTTGTGGACGTCCGTTCCTTCGATATTGACGGCGAAAAAACCGGGCTTCTTTCATATGCCTTAAGATCTCCAGATGGCAGTTTCTGCATTCCGATCAACGAAGCTAAAGACGATAAATCGCAGATCGCCGAATACCTCCGAGATTATGATGGGGAGGGCATCCAACATATTGCCTTCCTTACCGATGATCTGATTTCTTCTATGGATCAAATGACAGACGAAGATGTGGAGTTTTTGGATATCGATGACGAGTATTATGAAAATGTCTACGACCGTGTTCCAAACGTGACCGAAGACCGCCCAAGTATTAAGAAACATCAGATCTTAGTTGACGGTGATGATGACGGTTATCTCCTCCAAATTTTTACAAAAAATGTAGTGGGACCAATTTTTATTGAACTCATTCAACGCAAAAATAACTTGTCTTTCGGTGAAGGAAACTTCGGAGCACTCTTTCGTTCTATCGAACGTGATCAAGAACGACGCGGCGTCCTCTAAGCGTCCAGAACGTAAATTTGATTGTTTGTATAAAATCGACAGCCTCCATAAGGAGGTTTTTTTTTGCGAAGCCTTCCGGGACGCTTGGAGGTCTCGGGCGAGACTTTGGGATCTTCCTCAATTATGCGTCGATAATTGCGTTCAAGGTTGGGCTCGGACGCATCGCTTGAGCCACAAGATCTTTATTGGGAGAATAGTAACCTTGGATATCAACTGCTGGGCCTTGGGCCGCGTTCAGCTCGTCTACGATTTTACTTTCTTGGGAAGAAAGCGCTTCCGCTAGTTCTTTAAACATTGCACTTAAATCCGCATCATCTTTTTGTTCAACCAAAGCCTCTGCCCAGTACTTGGCTAGGTAAAAATGCGAACCACGATTGTCCAATTCGCCTACCTTGCGAGAAGGAGACTTGTTGGTAAGAAGATATTTAGTCGTTGCATCATCAAGCGCCTGACCAACGATATCGGCCTTCTTATTGTTGAAGCTTTCCCCAAGATGATTCAGAGAAACGGCCAAGGCTAAGAACTCACCGAGGGAGTCCCAACGAAGGTGGTTTTCTTTGACGAATTGTTGAACATGCTTGGGAGCCGAACCGCCTGCGCCTGTCTCGAAAAGACCGCCGCCGGCCATGAGTGGAACGATGGAAAGCATTTTAGCGCTTGTTCCGACTTCAAGAATAGGAAAGAGATCGGTGAGATAGTCTCGAAGCACATTGCCGGTGACAGATATCGTATCTTCTCCATTTTTAACACGCTTGAGTGTGTAGGCCGCTGCATCCTTAATCGACATGATTTCAATCGTTAAACCGTCTGTATCGTAATCTTTCAGAAAAGCAGTAACTTTCTTTATCAATTCGGCATCGTGGGCGCGTGCTTTGTCGAGCCAAAAAATAGCGGGAGTATGCGTTGCTTTCGCGCGACTAACAGCCAACTTGACCCAATCTTTTATGGGGGCATCTTTGGCTTGGCATGCTCTCCAGATGTCACCTGCTTCCACGTCGTGTTCCAAGAGCACTTTGCCCCTCGCGTCAACCACACTCACTTTTCCGTCCGATTGGATTTCAAAGGTTTTGTCATGAGAGCCGTATTCTTGCGCTTTCTGCGCCATCAAACCGACGTTGGAAACCGACCCCATCGTTGTGGGATCGAAGGCGCCATTGGCTTTGCAGAAATCGAAAGTCTCAGAATAAAGCGACGCATAGCTGCTGTCAGGAATCGTGACCTTGGTTTCCTGAAGTTTTCCCTCTCCGTTCCACATACAACCTGAGGTTCGAATCATTGCGGGGATGGAGGCATCAATAATGACATCACTTGGAACATGAAGGTTGGTGATACCCTTATCTGAGTTTACCATCGCGATACCTGGGCCCTTCTCGTAAGCGGCGGTGATGTCGGCTTCGATTTCGCTTTTCTTGTCGGCCGGAAGTTCTTCGATTTTTTCAAGTAAGTCCCCAAAACCGTTGTTTACATCAACGCCGAGCTCGTCAAAAGTTGCGCCGTGTTTTTCGAATACATCTTTGAAATAGGTTTTTACGGCGTGACCAAAAATAATGGGATCTGAAACCTTCATCATCGTGGCTTTCATATGAAGGGAAAATAAAATCCCTTTCTCTTTTGAGTCTTTGATTTGGGCATCTAAGAATTTCAATAATGCAGTTTTGCTCAAATAGGTCGCATCAAAAACCTCGCCAGCTAAGAGGTCCAATCCTTCTTTTAGAAGAGTCACCTTACCATCTTTATCCGTGTGTTTGATGCTCACCGTCGTTGCATCATCGAGTGTTATGGATTTTTCGTTGTGGAGGAAATCTCCACTTTGCATGGTCGAAATATGTGACTTCGAATCGCTACTCCATGCTCCCATCGAATGGGGATTCGCTCTCGCGTATGCTTTGACGGCTTTGGGCGCGCGGCGGTCTGAATTCCCTTCACGCAGTACAGGATTGACAGCACTTCCTTTGATTTTATTGTAGCGCGCGAAAACAGATTTTTCTTCATCGCTTTCAGGTTCTTCGGGAAAATCTGGGATCTTAAATCCTTGACTTTGCAACTCCTCGATCGCGGCTTTGAGTTGTGGAACGGAGGCGCTAATGTTGGGAAGCTTGATGATATTCGCTTCAGGTTTTAGAACCAACTTACCAAGTTCTGAAAGGGCATCGTCCACTTTCTGATCCTCGCTTAAGTTTTCAGGAAAGGCTGTCAAGATTCGGGCAGAAAGGGAAATATCGGCCGTATCGATGTTTACTCCCACCGGTCCAAGAAATTTACGAACGATTGGCAAGAAGGAATAGGTCGCAAGTCGTGGCGCTTCGTCAGTGAGTGTGTATACGATAGTTGGGTTTGTCATTTCATTCTCTCAAAGGGGGTTTGAACGAGCCCAATGTAAGCACTACACGCGCGTTGGACCAGCAAAAATTTCGAATGAATGGTGGTGTTTGTTTAGATTTAGTGTGATCAAAAACGGTGGGATTCTAGTATGACCATTCATTGTGTCCTTGCGGTATTCGAGGGGATTTTTGTTCGGAAGAGAAACTCCCTCTCTCAGAGGGAGAGGGGATCAGAATCCCACCGAAAAGGATCATGTGCATTAACTATGTGGTAAAATGTTCGAGCCTCGTCACATTCCGTT
>JALSKP010000248.1 GCA_026988815.1 Myxococcales bacterium
GTTTCTTTAACTCGCTTGTCCAAAAAGCATTCAAGGGAGAACTGTAAATGCGGAAATATTATACCATGAGTAGACCTTGTTTTTGTGGTTCGGAAGTGATGTTCAAAAAATGTCACAAAAATAGAAAAGTAACCGGAGAAGAATTCGCAAAGTACATCTACCAAGTCAGAGCCGATAAAGATCAAATGTGTTTACACCCATCGGCTCCATTAACATGTACTCCGAAAATACTAAACGCGCATACTATCCAACGGAAAGGTCCCCTGAAATATTTGATTGATGAGGACAATCACTTAGGCCAAATGAACGCTTTTGGTGAGAACGATGTCATTCGAGTTGGATGGAGAAGAGCGTCTACATTCCGCGGGTTTTGTACTGCTCACGATAAAGAAATGTTTCAGATTATCGAAGACGAAAAATTCAAGGGTAGAGTCGAACAAGTTTTAGTTGCGGGCTATCGCGCCTATGCGTTTGAATATTACAAAAAGATGGACAATCTCCGAGTTCTTTTACCCTACTATGACTACGCTGATTTTGAAGATGAGCGGCTTGCTAACCAACTTACTCAGATGGTCGAAGGAACAAGGTACGGAGAAGGCAATATGCGGTCTTG
The DNA here is from genome assembly GCA_026988815.1 of Myxococcales bacterium. GTDB lineage: Bacteria > Myxococcota_A > Bradymonadia > Bradymonadales > Bradymonadaceae > CALJNB01. Next base: position 614 of record JALSKP010000248.1, read on the forward strand.
TTTGGACGAATACAAAAAAGGACTTGAGAGCAAAAATTACGAAGATATCTGCAGTGTGATTATTTATTTCACCGGAGATTTATGCGTAGCGGTCTGCGGTGCGTTTGCGCCGGATTTTTTGATTGATGGAAATCGCATTAGACCGATAGATTCGGAAATTCAAGACCTTTCGATCAACTCGCTTGTTACCGAAGATGGACACGCTGTAGTTTTTTCATGGCCGAAAGAAAACGAAGTATGTAACAAATTTATTCTGTCGATTATCAAATATCCGGAAACCGAAATTCCAAGTATTTTGGTCGAAGTAATTTTTAGATTTATTGAGAATGTTTTCTTTTCTATCGATTGGTACGACGCACTGTCTTCTAAGCAAAAAGAAAATATCAAAGGTTTAGCGTCCAACGGCGGGATCAGGTTCGAAGATCTACACGCTCTCGTTCCGTCGAAGGAAAAATATGTAAATTGGGAGATTACTGAAATTGACCTGACCCCGTTTTCACGGACACCAAATTGGTAGTAGGATGCTACCACGGAGGTTCGAATGAAAGAAAAAAGAAAGAGATATACACAAGGATTTAAGGATGACGCTGTGCGTTTAGTTGTCGTTGAGGGCTTGTCGGTGCCAAAAATCGCAAAGGACTTGGGGGTTTGCGCAGGCTCATTGTACGATTGGGTCCGCTGGTGCCCCTGGGTATAAGCGCTCAAAAAGCATGATGAACCCAGAAGAAAACGATCTCGGGGCAGAAAACGAAAGGCTGCGGAAAGAGAATCGAATTCTCAAGGAGGAACGTGAAATCCTAAAAAAGGCGACCGCCTTTTTTGTGAAGGAAACAAAGTGATTCGATATCATTTTGTTCACATAGAAAAGGCGAATCACAGGGTTGTAGATTTATGTCGTGTGATAAAAGTCTCTAAGTCTGGATATTACGACTGGAGGCGCCGAGGCCAATCAAAACGGGACCTTGAAAATGATAAACTCGACTACCATATTTTAAAAGCGTACGAAAAAAGCAAGGGTCGTTATGGGTATCGAAGAATTTACTACGCTCTAAAAGCGGCGGATCTCCAGACAAGTATTCATCGCGTCCAACGTCGAATGGAGGCCTTAGGATTGAAGGCGAAGCGTCGTAAAGCCTATAAACAAACAACGAAGTCAGAGAAAGGGAATGTCGTGCCTGGGAACGAATTGGCTAGAGCGTTTTCGCCTTCCAGAAAAAATCGCTCTTGGGTAACAGATGTAACGTACATCGGAACGCGGGAGGGCTGGTTGTTTTTATCATTGATCATCGACCTTTGGTCGAGGAAAATTATTGGCTGGTCGATGAGTAAAAGGAACGATACAGAATTGATAATCGCGTCGTTAAAAATGGCATTATGGATAAGAAATCCTGAAGAAGGTTGGATTCATCACTCGGATCAGGGCAGTCCTTACATGTCCGAAAACGATGTGAAAATGTTGGACCATTCGAAGGCGAAAAGGAGTGTGAGTTATCGTGGTGATTGTTATGATAACGCCGTTGCAGAGAGTGTTTTTGGCTCCTTGAAACAGGAAATGGTTTACTTAGAAAATGTTTTTGAAACGCGCGAGAAAGGGCGAATCAAAATATTAAAATACATCAATTGGTACAACTCTGAGCGTCTTCATTCGACAATCGGATATGTATCGCCCAATGATTTTGAAAAAGGAAACGTGACTAAAGTGGTCGCGTAATTTACTATGAAACACGTGTCCGTTGAAACGGGGTCACATCAGCGATCTGGAAAATAAGGCGATAGGTTATCGTAAATAACCTTGATACAATAGCAGTGGTTGGAAGTGAATCGTATTTCGAAAGAGGCTACATGAGAAAAAAGAAAAAGCTCAAAACCAACGCGCGGCATTAAAAACCGATTCTCACTTTTTGATGTATGAAGGGAAAGACGGTGCAACTCGAATTGATGTTCGTATGGAAGAAGAAACCTTATGGTTGAGCATCAATCAAATGGCCGAACTTTTTGCCGTGGATAAATCGGGTATTAGTCGGTATTTAAAGAATGTGTTCGAAAGACAATTTCCAAATTACCCCTAAACACTAAATGCAGCCTTTTCTGAATTCGTTTGCTTGTTTAAAGAAAAGGTGAGGCAATCTCATACGAAGGTCTAAATACGACCAACGCGAAAGCGTCACTCCCGGAAAACCTCGTATAAGATTGCCGCTCTTTATAGTCATAGAAGATTCTGCGCTGAGAGCGCCTGTATAGGACCAACTTTACAAAAGAGCGGTTGCCTCGTTTTTATTATCAACAGGAGATTTGATGTTTGTCGGCTTTGGCTCATGCGTCGCTCTACCTCATCCATCCATGGATTCGTAAACAAGGAAATTCTTGGTGTCGATAGTGGTGATTACGATAGCGCGGTGTATTTTTCGGGGCGAAAAAAGACCGATAAAGTTAGCCATGATCCCATCGCACTTCAAATTTGATTTAGTAAACTTGACAAACAATCCGTAGTTTTTGCCTGCGAATCGAAAAATGATGTTTTTGTAAAAAATGCCATCGCTTACGGCTTTTCTGTGTTTTCTACGACGACTATTCAAGCCAGTCATTTGCGAAAATTAACCCATTTATC
>JALSKP010000249.1 GCA_026988815.1 Myxococcales bacterium
AAGCTTTGAGCATCGTTCGTCTAGTAATGGGTTTCATTTTGGATTCCTAAAGTGTTATGAAAAGCGGGTCACGAATAAGAGCAGTACAGATTTGTGTCCAAGCTATCTTGGTCGAAATCAATTCGGCAGGGCGGTATATTTCTTCAAAAAGAGCGTCGATATCGTCTTCGGTCGCCGATTCGTAAAGAAAGCGTTGGTAGAGATAGGCAATATTCATTTTGATTTCATTTTCCTGGTCGGGAAGCTTATCGGTGAGCGAGGCATATTTAAAAAGAGTGGCATTATTTCGGGAGACTGCGAGCGCACAGGCGCCTTGGGCAACTTGATTAAGAATACCGACGCCGGTCGTGGTCCATACTTTATCGCCACGGCCTCGCTCAAGATAGTCAGACCCTCCGAGCCCCAAATAAAGATCGCGCTGAAGGGAAGTGATCGGAGTAAAAATAGCAGGTGATAAAGGGGTGCTCCCCAGCATTGCCAGCCCGTCTTTTTTTCGACCTCCGGTCGGCGCTTGTCCTAAAGCAATTTGAATCGCCGATAAAATTTGATCGGCGCTGAGTCTTGATATTGTAATAGAACGACCCGAGGCCTTGCCTCGAAAGGATACATCAGGAGCTAAGGTATCGATCCAGGTTTCAATTTCTTCGACCCTTAGTGTGGCTACCCCTTGGTCGACAAGAGATACATATTTATTGTCTTCGTTCCCTAAAGGCATTTGTGGAAACGCGCCTTCTGCCTTTCCGCGTAAAAAATGAATAAGTTTACTATCTTTACTATTTCCAGGTTTAACGAATTTGGGGTTGTAAACCAATCCCGCTTCGAACGCTTCCAGCGACGCGAAGAAAGGAGTGGAGTTTACTTTTCCATGACAATCTTTACAAAAAGGTTCAAGAGCTAGACGAATTTCGTCGTTACGGTTTTTAGGGCGAGTTCGACACTCTTCGGTGCCCGAGGTTTTGTTGTTGGACTCCGAAATGGTTTGCCCCGGGGCATTATTATTCGTAGAATTTTTATCAAACTCATGTTGTTGGGCGAATTGAATCTTTCCTTCGCAACTGCTCAATAAAAGGGTCAAAAGGATTATACGAGCCATCATTTTATCCCCCTTTTAAATTCAGGTTGCCGATATATGTACTTTATCAAAGGGCGCAGTTTTCGATCCTTTTCTTTAAAGACCTCACCTAAATGTCGAATATAACCTGATTCCGTGGCCGGATCGAGTTCTCGTCCCATGAAGCGCTTATAGACTTTGCGCGCCACACATCGATCAAAAGCGCCAGACCGAATCAGAACTTTACCAAAACCCAAGGGACCCATTGTTGAGTCGCTATTATAAGCACCAAGAACGTCGACATCCTTCGGAATGGTGTCGTAATATAAGCTCCCAAGGTTCCTCGACTTTTCGTTTTCGCTTATCGGAGAAATCGCGGTATTGGGAAGATATTGTTGTAGAATTCTCGGGGCGTTACTCTTTTTCCAAATCGTTCTGAAGTTCTTCGAATCCTCTTCTAAAGTTTGAGGAATTTTCGCATACCCCAGATCCATGATGTAGGGTAATTCGTTGATCAAGGCCATTCGTTTAAATGCGACCGCAGCGGGATCCATTAGCGCATGACAGTGGAGGCAGTCTCCTGTTTTAGAGATATCATCTCCAAGTGGCGGATATTGTCGTCCGGCGGGTGGAGGCGCGAATTGTTGGCACGCAAAAATTTCTAAGAAGCGAGCTGCTCGAAATCGTTCACGAGGAAAACTCTGATTGGGTCCGAGCATTGTGAGGACGCCTGCAGAAGGAAGAGAAGGTAGTGTTCCACTTTCTTGTCGAGGATCCCAAACAAAGTTTCTTGTAATATCACCGCTAGGGGAATTCGAGGGATCCAGCGATGCGAAAACGGGCGAGATTTTTTGGACCACCGTTTCTTGCCACGCGTCGATATCGCCAGGCTGGTGAAGTGGGTCGGTGGGCCCTTCTCCAAGGATCCAAGCTGTATCGTTCTCTAAAGGATCACCGTCGGGACTGATTTGCCCTGAATAATTTTTATAAACCGCGCGTAATCCTCGTGTTGCAACAGTGTAGTTGCCCAACACAAGATCGCTTAAAGGTCGATCGTACCACCCAAGATGGGCGAAAAAACGAGCAGGTTCTTCGTACACATCGTAACGTTGACGGTCAAAAATAGGACTACACCATCTCGCATCCGGTCCACACCCACAATCATGAGGTTTAGAATAATAGCGGTACACCCAACCACCGGTTCGACAATCTCTCCTTTGCCCGTTTTCCCCCGTTAAAATACCGCCCGGAGGTGGAGGTGCGGCAGCATCTCCAACAAGGGTTATTGCGGTATTTGGACTCCACCAAGGGTTCAGTGTTCGGGTTTTTCTTCTTGGGTCATCACACACACGGATGTTTCCTCGGCAAAATCCGTTTTGACTGCATGTTTCGCCATCTAAACATTGAGAACACGGAAATCCGAAACCTTTGCCGTCAAAGGTTCTACCGTAGGGTTCGATATTGTGGTAGGCGCCAGCGTGGAGAGTATTACTTCCGCATTCTCGAATCGAGCTTTGAAGAGAATCTCCGAGACGGTAGGAGGCCGTTCTATACCTTCCGACCCACATCCAATCATGGCCAAAGTCTACAAGCTCTTCGTAGAATTCTTTCGAACCTAGCGCCTCATCAATGGCATTTTCAATCGCAGTATTTTTCCCTTCGTCGCTATCTACACTTTCAAGTAAGAGGCGTTCCGCATCTGTCGGTGGTCGCCCTTTCAATCCCAAAGCGATTCGACGTAGAACCCGCTGATATTTGATTGGCTTGCCGGGTAACACATCGCTTTCTCCCATATCCTGAACCGGACACCATTCTTGTTCTATATTGCTCGCTTGGCGATTTTCCGTTCCTTCTTTGTCTGGAAAAGACGCGTTGCACCCGAGAAGGATAAAAGCACAAAACAAGAACCCAAAAGGTTGATTGAAAAAGCCATTCATCATGTTACTCGAGAAGGGATAGGTTTATAAAGGAGTGTGGATTCGTCAAAAAAGGGACGTATTTTTTTATATTTTTTTTTTCGCTCTTTTTAAATTCAAAAACTTGTTTTTTTTCAGTCTCTTTTTTCCATCGCAAACACTCCTATGCTGAACCCAAATCAGGAGTCTAGCTTGCGTGTATTTTACGTAATTTTATTGTTTTTCTTTTCTGCGTGTTTTGAGGGAAAACTCTC
>JALSKP010000250.1 GCA_026988815.1 Myxococcales bacterium
AGGCGTCACAAATTGAAAGAGGAAGGCGACTTCTTCATCACCTCTACCAAAGGCCACTCGACCGTAACATTTTGGATCGATGGTATATTCGTATCCTGCAGCCGTTTTCTTCGCCCTCTTCTGTGTGACCAGTTCGGTCAAAGAATAGGATTCCGATCCCACTGAAACCTGCCCGGTCATGCTCTTATCGAACACAATAACGTACTTGTCTCCACGTAATTCAAACAACATGCGACTTTTGGGAAGATCGCTTGATGCCGCAATAACGAAGGTATTTTTCTTAAAGTCCGATCCTACGAAAACAGACTTCCCAGAATGCAGAAGTTTTTCCTCGATGAATTTTTGACCTAGAAATAGTCCAACGCGAAGAATTTTTGATTTGCTTTTGTCTTTATTCGCCATAAAAAATCATCTCACAGATATCGTTAATACTCAAAAGATACGACACCTGTTGCACCGGTTACGTTCCACAAAAAAACAAAAAGGACGAAGTTTTTGAAAACTTTTCGTCCTGCAGAATAGCACAGCTTCAAACTAATGCGTAGAATATATTTATTTAATTTCTATTGAAAGCGTTTTTTATCGCCCTTTACGACCGCGAATTTAAACATACTCAACTCCGCCTGTCCCGCGGTATACATTACCTCAGTCACAAGACGAAAAGGAGTAGACTGGTCAGCAATAATTGTAACAATGGGTTTATATTCCTGACCTAACATACCGACCTGTTGCTTCTTTCTATCGGTCGCTTTCACCAGTTGATCAAAAAGGGGCTGAATTAACAATCCGGCTGCACCATCTTTCTTCTGACTCGCGTCGACGGTACCGGCTTTAATATCAACTACTTTTTTATCGTTAACCAACACCGCTCGTCGAGAAACGGTAATTGTTGTCATGTCTTCGGGAGTCAATTCAGTTGCACTTGTGGGTGCTTTCAAATCTTTTCCGATAACCTTTACTGGCTCATCACCATAACTTTTCAAAAGGAAAACAAGAATGATAACCATGATATCCATCAGTGAGTTAAAACTAACTCCGCCTTCTGGCTCTTTATAACGGCTCTTCTTATTTCTCTTTCGAGCGCGGTCGCGTTGAGCTTTGATCCACTCTTCTTCCGCTTCATTGAATACTCTATCAGACATTTGCGCTCCTATCCTTTTGGCAACGAAAGTACGGGATCGGGAAACAATAGCTCTGGGGTCTTACCCGCGCGCTTATATTTCGCCGACCAAAATTGACTCGCGTCCTTATACGTATCTTTTTCAAGCTTGTACCGCGTGACATCCATCATACGAATGATCAAAGCGTAGGGGATGTTTGGATCCGCACTAATATTGATAATCGTCTCTTCCTTAAACCTACCTTTAATATCGGTAAGCTTATTATACAGCGCGATCCAATCATAGGCTTTCATCGCTTCTCTAAGTTCGGCCTCGCCGCCCTGCGCATCGCCTGAAGTCAATTTCGCACGCGCACCTTCTAACATCGCATTCACGTCTTTATCTTGCGCACTCAAACAAATCGTCGGACCTGGGGTCGGACATCCATTCTCGGGAGGCAAAATCGCGTTCTGAGCGCCGATCGTAAAACCTGCAGCGTTCACCGCCACGGTTAAATTTAACTTCACCTCGTCATCGGGTGGCTTCTCCTCGGAAGGAGGACCCATTGAAAGCTTCGGTGCTGTAATGTTAATCACACCCACTTTCAAAAACACAATTGAAAGCAATAATAGTGGAATCAAAATCACCACCATATTCATGATGGGTGCGAGATCCAGATCTCCTGAACCTTCGCTTTCGTCTCTACGGCCTTTTGCCATGTCAAACTCCTAAAAACTATCGTATAATCGCGTCTACTATTACTCTATTCCGCCTTTACCGCGGCTTACGAGCAAGTTCTCTAACTTAACGCTATACATATCGATCTCGTCGAGAATCTTCTTTGTCGTTCCTGAAAGCACCAAGTGTGCAATAAGGGTCGGAATCGCTACAACAAGTCCAAATGCCGTGGTGTTCATCGCAAGTGCGATACCACGAGCCAACATTTTCTGTCGGTTTTCTGGAGTTGCCTTTTCCAGCGCTTCGAAGGCCTCAATAAGACCAACGATGGTTCCAAGTAAACCCAAAAGCGTTGCAATATTTGCAAGCGCCTGAAGGCTAGCAGTTCTCTTCTGAACGCGTGGAACAACTTCTAAAGTCGCCTCTTCGATCGCGTTCTGAATCTCTACTTCTCCTTTGTTCGCACGTGTCAAGCCAGCCTTGATTACACGTGGAAGTGCAGCCGATGGCGCTGCGTTACAAAGCTTGATTGCGCGATCAATATTGTTCGCAATAACAAGCTTTTGCACTTGAGCCATAAACGCTTCCGCGTTGATGCTATATTTGAAAAAGAGAAAAATAAATCGTTCTATTACGATTCCGATTGCGAAAATCGAGACCGCGAGGATGATGTACATCCAAATTCCGCCCTGTTGAAAAGCTTCAGCAATTGCGCCCATGTCGCGTTACCTCCGAAAAGTCACGAATACCCATTGTATTCGGTATATTACTAGTACCGTAGTACTTAATTCTTAATTTCTTACCTAAAGAGCAATCTCTATAACACAGAGATTTCTTCCCCGCCAATAGGTTTTTTCCCTAGAAGGGATCTTGTTTAATCGTTTCCAATAATTCTGGAATAAAAGATTTTTTAGGATCTAGTGATTTATAATTTAAACTCGCATTCTTGATGACCAAAAATGCTTCCGGTTTCTGGATACGCCCTTTAATAACAGTCTCGTCCAAGTTTATGACGCCCTGTTGTGCGCTCGCAACGCTGCCAGCCGAAACGAGAAACACACCAATCGTGATCGAAAATATATGTTTTAACTTCATTCTGCGCCCTCCTCAGGTGCGGACTCGCCGTCATCTCCGTCTTCTTCATCAGATCCATCTTGAGGCGATTCACGCATCATCTCGATCTTTTGCTTCTCAACCTCGATCGCTTTCTTCGCCTCGGCGATATATTTGTCTGCAGGATCCCCTTTTTTGAGACCTACAGCCACTTCTTTGTACCTCGAAAGCGAGGCAATTGACTTCTGAAGGCGAGGAATAACCTCCAAACCGGGTACGGCACTATCCAGGTACAACACACCCAAATTAAAATGTGCATCCTGAAATTTTTCGTCCATCGTTATCGCACGTTTAAAAGCCAATTCCGCGTCTTTATATTTCTTGCCACC
>JALSKP010000251.1 GCA_026988815.1 Myxococcales bacterium
TCCTGTTTTGCGATCCCAAACAAGGGTGGTCTCTCTTTGATTGGTAATTCCTACGCATACAATCTCGCTGGGTTGAACCTGCGTTTCCTCACTCAAGGCTGCGATGGTCTGCAGGGTAGATTCCCAAATGGCATCGGGATTGTGTTCTACCCAACCCGCTTGAGGATAAATTTGAGGAAATTCTGTGTTCTTTTTACCGACAACTAGTAGTTTTTCATCGAGCAAGATGACCGTCGTACCCGTGGTTCCTTGGTCGATGGCGCAAATTAGTTTTCTCATCACGGTCTCGTTATATAGTAGAAGATTTTACATTATTCGGACAAATGAATTTCACCCTTATCAGCATCCACGCAAATAGGCGATCCATGCTTTATAAGCTTTGTTGCATTTTGTACGCTAACGACTGTCGGAATCCCGTATTCACGGGCAACGATAGCCGCGTGACTCAGCGGTCCGCCAAGTTCGATTACGATCGCCGAGGCCGCCAAAAACTGCGGCGTAAATGCGATATCGGCGTAGGGCACAACCAGAATATCGCCACTCTCAAGAATGACGTTTTTAGTAGGATCCTTTACCACTACGGCGCGGCCGCTTACCCGACCTCTGCTCGCCGCTAAACCGTGAAGGGTGGTTTGAATCTCTTTGAGGTCCGAATCTTCATCGTCGTTTAGAATGCGTCGCCCATCAAATTTGAAAACATTGGGTGGTGCATCGGTACGTTCAAATGCACTAAATTGAGCGCGACGCGTAAGCACGGCCAGACGAAAGCTTTCCGTTTTTGTCGGTTCATCAAGCCATTTTCCGACCTCTTCATAAGAAAGGAAAAAGACATCGCAGGCATTGCGAAGGAGACCACTTCTTACCATGCGCCGCCCACATTCAAGAACCAACACGCGGTACATTCCTAAGGTTTGAACGACTTTGGCTCGCAGCCTTTCCCGCGATTTGGCGTTAAATCGAGACCAGGTAAAAAGACTTTGATAGACCACTTTTACGGCAGGCGAAAAGTCGTCGAAAATGGAGTTGTCAAAAGAGTTGTGAGAAGGGGGTCGCAGGTGCTTTGCGCTGACATGTCCCTTGATAATGGCCAAAGGAAAAGAAGGATTTTCTCGCCAGCGTGGTGTTGCTAATTCTGCTTCTCGAACCGCACGATTACCGTGCTTCTTCAGGAAATCCTCAAAGCGACGGTTAAATTCAGCCACGTATACATTTTTGTTTTCTTTGCGTAGCTCTCGAGGAATATCTTCGGCCGAATGGGAATTGAAAATCTTTCTTAAGCGCAGGGATTGTCTGGCAAGTTGGGAAAGATGAATCAGATCTGTTCCTGCTTCGGAACTTTCAATATGCAAGCCTTCCAAAATATCGGACGCCGAGCGAACGTCGTGAGCCTTGCCCGCCATTCTCATCGCCTCGCGAAAGACGGCAACAGAAAGAATAAAATTTGAACTTGTTTTAAGAAGGAGCCCACCGGTTTTATCGAAAAAACGGTCAAGGGTTTCTTTTCTGGATTTGAGCACGTCGTGCTGCAAACGAGAAAAATCGGTATTAAAAAAGTTCTCAATATAAACCCTATCCGACTTCTGTGTTAAGGCTTCGGCGAGTGGCACGCTCAATTGATTCTTCGCAATACGCGCAAAAGTCTTTGGAAAGCGGCGCCAAAATTGAGAATGGTCACCCGCTTGAGCATTTTCCAGAACCTCTGATAAACCGCCGCCGCCCGCCATGTCGTGAAGGGCCTCGGCACTCAAAAAAGGAATACCTTGGGCGATATCCACGAATTCGGTCAAGTTCAAATAAATGCGACCGTGGAAAGAATCGGCCAAATTTGAGTTCGGCGGAATGTCTAGACCAAGGGTTCCAAAGGCACTTTGAAAACCGCGTTGACTAAAATTCTCGATAATACTCCACGTCATTGGCGTCGCCACACCGGGCAGAGATTCGCCGACATTTGCGTTACTCCAGACCGAGATTTTTTCGTCTTCAAGGGTTGTGATTGCACGCGCCTGTAAAATCGTAACCACCCCGTTTTTGCTACCCCATTCAATGTCCATCGCCCGACCGAAGGCACGTTCGATTTGGTCGCCGACTTTTGCCAAAGTTTTTAGTTCATCCACATCAAGCAAGTCCGCTTTCTCGGAACTTTTTAGAAGATAACCCGATCCTCTGGCGATATAGTAGGTGTCACAAGAATGGCCAGACACGACTTCTGGAACCGCGCCTTTAGCCACGCTTATCACCATCGATTCGTCTTGGAGATCCGCTGGATTGATGGTGAAAAGTACGCCGCCTTTTTCCACAGCCGCCATACGTTGGATGACCACGGCCATAAGGGGCCAGTCGGAATCTAAACGCGCACGTGTTCGATAGGTTAACGACCGGTCAGAAAAATTACTTGCCCATACTTTTTTGATGGCCTTTAAAATATCGTCGCCCGAGACATTCAAAAAGGTGTCCATCTGACCGGCAAAACTCAAACTCAGACTATCTTCAATCGTGGAAGAGGAACGAACGGCCCATTTGCCTTCCGCGCACTTTTCCCGAATGACGCGTTCAAGATCTGAGGGCAACTCACAATGAAGCAGGTTTTTTTGTATTTCTTCAAAGTTAGAAGACACCGAAGATTCGTTAAGCACCGCATTTCTGTATGCTTTGGTGCTCACCACAAATCCATCCGGGACATTGAAATGCGCATTCATCAATCTGGCAAGGGAGACGGCTTTATGCCCGCACTCCGATATTTTTAGCGCTTTTGAAAGTTTTAAAAAATGAGGGGAGGAATAGCCCTTTTTTTTGATGACCCGTTTGAATCGCGGCCGTGCTTCTGGTGTTCGTTTCATAATATTCGTTACTTCTGGACCCGTAAAGTGTAGCGCATGAGAATCAAAAATCGAAGCTTATTTTATTCCTAATCCCGGTGGTGCCTGGTGTGGAGTGAGCAAAAAATTACCCTGATCTAGTAGTGCCCCCAACTGGGCATTTTGTGGATTTTATATTTAAAGTAGCTCTATTTACGGTTAGCGTGAGAAATGCGTTTTAAGACAACATTTCAACTGGGGCTACTTTCTGTATTGACCTTGATCCCCCAATTCGCCTTTGCGCAGAGCCGCGTTTTGGAATTTCCTTTTCGCCCTGTGGCTAATTCAAACAGGGTGATCGGGTTGGGCGGCGCCTTTGTGGGGATCGCTGAGGGAGCAGATGGTCATACTTT
>JALSKP010000252.1 GCA_026988815.1 Myxococcales bacterium
CCACCAAAAATGATCACCGAACATCGTTAAGTTGGTGTTGACATCAGCCGTATTGGCGTCGAAAATCCCCCTGACTTTTTTTGGAATCGAAATGAAAGCTATCCTTGTTCTACTCTTTTTTACCCTTCTCATTGGCTGTGAGCGTACACCCGACAGCCTTGACCCTTGGCGAAATGCGGAGGGCGGTATCGAAAAGATTTCTGGCTTTGCAAAGTCTGAAAAAGAATCACCTGAGGTAAGAAAGAGAGCCATCGAAATTCTGGTGGAAGATCAACACTTAAACAGCTTATTGCCGATTTTTAAACACGTCCCCAAGGACGTCGCAGAAGGCTTTGCAAGCGTTGCGATGGGACCCATTCAGAAGAAATGGGAGTTGAAGGACTGGCCAAAAATTAAAAAAGACGCCTCCAACGAGACCGGTCGAGTGAAAGTAAAAGCGAGTCGATCAGTCGTCGCTAAAGATATGGCCTACTATATTTACCCCTTTGCAAACGCTGCCGATAAATCCAAAATCGAGGCGATTCTCGGAGAATGGACCTCCCAAGATCAGGATATTCGCACCCAACTTGGGAAGGTTTCTTTGGGACAGGCTGCCTCTCGCGCAGGTGACGCTGGCGTGAAGAATATGTTGGCTTGGATTGCCTCGACCAATAAAGTGGCGACCGTGGCACGAAAGATCAGAAAGGACGCGAGCGATGAAATTAAGTTGCAACTTGATGGTGGTATTCGAAAGCGTGCCGAGGCCGCCCATCCGAATTTGAAAGACAACGAAATCGAAATCGCCGTGCTTGAAACCGAAACGGCTGCGATTGTTCCCTACCTTAACCGCGCCATTCGAGACGAACAAAGTCCCAACTCTTTGGTGGATGCGTCGATGGATATTCTCGTAAAAATTCAAGGTCCCAAATCGACCTCATTGTTTTCGGAGATGGTTTCCAAACGACGTGGTTTAATACGATGGGTATCCACCACACGTTTGATCGAAATTCGTGGAAAGTCAGGTATCCTCCTCGCCGCTAAGGCCTTGCCTTTGGATATGGAAAAATATGACCTCGCCAAGGACGATGCGCTTGAGAAGGAAAGCGATATTTTCTGCAATTTTGTTGATACGGAAATGAAAAAACAAAAAGTAAAGGATATTTCCGATGTCTTGAAACGTGGGTTGAGTAGTAACCGTTGGCCAGTGAAAATGTTGGCTCTACGTTGCGCAGAAATTTCCAAACAATCCAGTTTGAAAAAAGAGGTTCTTGCCCTCTCGTCTGATAAGACCATCTTGAATGGATTCAAAGATGTTAAAACGATTGGAGAGTTGGCGTCCAAAGTTGGCGCAGGTCTATAACTCTTTTTTCCCCGCTGTAGAACTGTCGATGAAGACAATCTCGGAGGACTGGAGTAAAACTCTTCCACTCTTTTTCTCATCCTCTCCAATCCCTTGAATGTTCGAGATAAAGCCGCTAGCATTTCCGTATTATTACCTAAGAATTCACAGATCATTTATGTCAAAATACATTGTTTTTTTCTTTATTGGTCGGACTCGCTGCGTGTGGAGAGAGCGAGGTTGACAACAAGGGGACCGCTTCTAACAACGGAGATCCAAACAATGGGGTGGCAACCAACAACGGAAACCCGAACAATGGATCTAATAATGGATCCAATAACGGTACGGGAGCAACGGTGGTCGCCCGGACCTCTGCACTCAATTATTACTCCGACATTAAGCCTATCATCGACGCCAAGTGCCTCGGTTGTCACATCTCCGGCGGCATTGCTCCCTTCACACTCAACACCTACGAGGAGGTTTATTCGATTCGTGCTCTCATCGCCTCAAATGTGAAGGCGGGCACGATGCCTCCCTTTCTTCCTGGTCCAGATTGTCGAGATTACCAATTTGATCCGACCCTAACGCCAACTCAAAAAGATACAATCGAAGAATGGGCAAACGCAGATGCCAAAGAAGGCGATAGCGCCAAAGCGGGTCAACCTCTTAACGCAGAACCTTATACGCCGCCTATCCTCGATACGGTTATTGAGATGAAGGAATCCTATACCCCTCTATTATCGCCCGATGATTATCGATGTTTTGTCATCGATTGGCCGCACGATGGAGAGAAATTTATTACAGGATTTGGCGTCACTCCAGGTTCACCCACCATCGTTCATCACATGATTGCTTTCCTTGCTGGTCCCGATAAGGCGCAACAAGCGTTGGATTTGGATGCAGCTGAAGCTGGCCCCGGTTATACGTGTTTTGGCGATTCAGGATTGGGCGATGGCGCTTGGCTTGGAAGTTGGGCACCAGGCGGCGTTGATAGCTCTTTCCCTGAAGGGACAGGAAGTAAAATTCTCCCTGGATCCAAAATCATTCTTCAAATTCACTACAATACCTTAGAGGCGACTCCGATTCCTGACCTTTCTCAAGTGAAGTTCCGAACCGCCGATAGTGTAGAAAAAGAAGGTTTCTTTCTCCCGTGGGCAAATCCAGGCTGGATAGGCTCCCAGACGATGAAGATCCAGGCGGGGAATGCGGACGCCAAGCATAAGTTTTCCTTTGATCCAACGCTTATCTCTCAGGGGATTTCAAAATTGACCATCTACTCTGGAGGAATGCATATGCATCTTCTTGGGAAATCGTCCAAGACATGGATCCAAAGGGCCAATGGAGACCAGGAATGCCTTATTGATATTCCAAAATGGGACTTCAATTGGCAGGCTGGTGTCGCGTTTTCAGAACCAGCCATTCTCAATCCGGGAGACGAATTGAGTCTGGAATGTCATTGGGATAATAGTATGGAAAATCAACCGGTGATCGATGGTAAACGTGCGACCCCAAAAGATGTTGTTTGGGGGGAAGGCACGCGTGACGAAATGTGTCTGGGCGTTTTCTTTGTAACTGCCGAATAAATTCGCCTAAACCTCATTTTCGGTATACCTTCGTTTTAACTAAAACGGAGCGTTTGTATTCATGTACGATAAGATTACCGAAGCTGTAAATTTTCTAAAACAATATATCTCAGAGCCGCCAGAAATCGCGATGATTCTTGGAAGTGGTTTAGGAGCCTTGGGCGACGAACTTGAGGACGCGACGAAAATTTCCTACGCCGAGATTCCCCATTTTCCAACCTCGGCAGTCGAGGGTCATGCTGGTAATCTTGTTTTCGGCAAACTCGCTGGCAAGTTGGTTGTCGTGATGCAAGGA
>JALSKP010000253.1 GCA_026988815.1 Myxococcales bacterium
TCACAATCCCCATCGATCTTCTGAGGCAATGATATGATTATTACACACGCTAGCGGCCGCCAAACCTGCACAATCGGTCATACCCGGGCGGCAATATTTGAAGCAACCATTTCCCGAAGAAAGGCCAAGACAGGTCGTTGCGTCGGAACAAGATGCGCGCGGAGTGGTGCAAGCCGTGTAGGGTGTTGTTCCTGTGGCGTCATTGTTCGGAGAGCATGAAAAAGATCTTGGGGTCACCAGGTTTGAACATCGTGCGCCTCCTGTACAACCTGTATTTGCGTCCCAAGGGGAACACACTTTTTGGCAGGTTCCTTTTCCCGTGGCGCTCGTCGTTGTAATATTGCAAGTAAAGCCAGGCGAACATGTGGAGGCATTTAAATCACAGAGCGCGTTTTCGCTAAGCGCGCCAGCTGCAAAACAGCGACCATAGTTGTTATCAAAAAGTAAACACGTCCCTGTGGTACAATCGGATTGTTGGGCGCATTGGTTTGGTTCGCAATTGAACTCGGCCGGACCGATAGGAATGCAGTATTCAGTATCACCGCACGTGCTTGCGCCAATTTCTGCGCATTTCTCCAAACAGATGCCACCATTACCGAGATCGCGGCAGAAAAAATCACCTTGTTCTCGTTGGGTGGTTTCGCAGGAATCGCCTTTTTGTGCACACGTGGGAAATTTGCAACCGCTATCGGTACAAACTTGAGGCGCGACGCAAGCTGGCGTACAGGCCTCAACGCATGTTCCGTTCTCGCACTTTTCCGCGCCCGAGCAGGTTGGCTCACACGCCACCTGCATATCGGCCATGTCGCTGGGACGCATATCAGACTGAGGAGTATCGGCTTTAACGTCTTTGGTGACATCACTCTGTAAATCGGGGGTGGTGGAGCGATCGCGCCCCATATCTTTGCCCTTGTTGTTGGAGGCGATACGAAGGGTTTCGCAAGCGCTGGTAATTGTATTGCACTGAAGACCTGATTTGCAATCTTCGTCGGTCCGACAATCGGCTCCAATCTCCACACCTGTTGCACACCCCACAACAAGGAACATCAAAGAAATCATGCACAATCTATTAAAAACCAAATTCAACCTCCGCTTTGGGGCGATTGTGGTGAACTTCCCTACATGTGTCAAATTACTGATAGACAAAAGTCCAAAAGTTTCCGCAAGCGCCATCAGCGCTCCCAGCTTTCCTGGCTATTTCTGCCATAGACGGCGTCACCAAGAAAAAATCGAAGGGCTTTCATATTTTCGTGCGTCACCGCAGAAACGGCGATAAAGGGAATATTGAGTTCTTTGAAAAAAGCACGAAGGTCTTCTTCGGCTTCTCGTGTTTGCGGTAAATCAGATTTATTAAGCACAACAACTGCGGGTCTATCCACGAGGTCTTCTTTGAACGAGGCAAGTTCGTTCAGCAATTTCTTATAATCCTCAATGGGATCCCGATCTGGAAAACCTTGTGTTACCTCGATCACATGGGCAACAACACGGGTACGCTCAATGTGTTTCAAGAACTGAATACCGAGTCCTTGTCCTTCATGCGCGCCCTCGATCAAACCCGGAACATCTGCAATGACGTAATCTTCGTAAGCACCGTAAGGAACCACGCCCAAATTCGGCGCGAGGGTCGTGAAAGGGTAGGCGCCAATTTTCGGGCGAGCGTTAGATAAGACGCTGATGATGGTAGATTTGCCGACGCTGGGATAGCCGACGAGGGCAACATCGGCGATGAGCTTGAGTTCAAGTTTGATATTTTTTTCTTCGCCGGGCCAACCTGGAAGTGTTTTGGTCGGCGCGCGATTGGTAGAGGTTTTGTAACGAAAGTTACCAAATCCGCCGTCCCCACCTTTGGCAACAACGTAACGTTGGCCCTCTTTGACGAGGTCAACGAGGAGTTCATTACTCTCGGTATTATAAACCAGGGTTCCCACGGGAAGCATGATTTCGCAATCGGCTCCATTTCTTCCTGTCATTTGATTGCGGCCACCCGTTGCGCCAACCTTTGCTTTTAAGATCCGTTTGTGACGGAAGTCGGCTAAGGTGTGGCAGTTATTTGTCGCGATGAGAACAACATCTCCGCCTTTTCCGCCGTCGCCGCCCGAGGGCCCGCCGAAGGTGACATATTTTTCTCTGCGGAAGGTGGACATTCCGTCGCCGCCGTCCCCAGCGATCACATCAATTATTGCTTCATCAACGAACATCTATTTCACCTTACCAAAAATACAAAACCCCGGCGCGAAAGCCCGGGTTAGAATATCAAGGTTGATTTTTTGCGCTTTTTATTCAGCGGCAGCTTGTTGAACTTCAACGATGGAAACGGTTTTCTTTCCGTTACGACCTGTTTTGAAGGTTACTTCTCCATCAATTAATGCAAAGAGGGTAAAATCTTTACCACATCCTACATTCTTTCCTGGCTTAATTTTTGTGCCAAGCTGACGAACGAGTATATTACCAGCGAGAACAAATTGACCACCGTAGCGCTTTACGCCTCTACGTTGTCCGTTTGAATCGCGACCGTTTTTCGAACTACCTTGGCCTTTCTTATGTGCCATGATTAGACTCCTTGGTTAAGACTATCCCGAAATTCCAGTAATCTGGACCCGAGTAAAATGTTGACGATGTCCGCGCTTGACCATGTATCCTTTACGACGTTTCTTTTTGAAAACCATCACTTTTTTGGATTTTCCGGTTGCAACAACTTTGGCGTTTACTTTTGCACCTGAAACAACGGGTGTACCGATCTTTATCTTTTCGCCGTCTCCGACAGAAAGAACGTCATCAAATACAACAGCTGAACCTTTTTCTGCATCATCGAGCTTTTCGATGTTAAGGTAGTCGCCTTCTTTAACGCGGTACTGTTTACCGCCTGTTCTAATAATAGCATGCATAATTTCACTCCATTTTCTTATATCAAAATTTTGATATTCGAAGGAACGCGCACGCTACAATCCTTCCGCCGAAAGATCAAGTCTTAAGACGATTTATTAGTAAATCACCTCATTGTTAGTGTGATCCTTTTCGGTGGGATTCTGATCCCCTCTCCCTCTGGGGGAGGGTTAGGGTGGGGGACTTCGTTTTAGCTTGTGGGTTTATTGGCTTCGGCCTTGACCTCGTTAAGTTGTTGAACTTATTGAACCACTTGCTTGTTTGATCGCCCTCACCCCAGCCCTCTCCCAGAGGGAGAGGGAGTTTCTCTTA
>JALSKP010000254.1 GCA_026988815.1 Myxococcales bacterium
TGTGCATTCTTCGCCTTTTCCAACGTAGTTGACATCCGGATTTTCCCTGCAAAGAGGCGGTTGCGTTCCGCCTATACAACCGCAGCGTTGACATTCATCCTCATAATACTGAGCGCCTTGAGGGCAGAGAAATTGGTCGGGATTACAAGCGGGATCCTCGACGTTAAAGCGTGTCGGGGTGTCCGTGCACGCGGGCGGGGTCACCGGTCCACAATCGGGGTCGGGCTTTTGGCAACCGGTGTCGCAACGTCCGTCGCCGTACCAACCGAATTGTTCACAATAGTCGACATCGCCGATAGGCGTTTCAGGGTTTTCAGAAACGGCGTCTGAACACGACATTATAAAGAGGATTGAGAAGAAAAGATATTTCATGAAGCGCTCCGAAAAAGTATCTTAATGAGCAAGATATGTTCCAAGTCTAAACCACCTAGACACTGGCTTGTAGCGTTTAAGGTCTCAGAAATTTGAGAGATTCTCAGTATTTTGTTTTAGTTAACGTAACAATATTGGATCCCATAAGGATCGCTTTTGCAGGCGTAGCCGTCTCGGCAATCGCTGGCGTCTTCGCACGATTTGAGGCAAAAAGAAATCTCTGAATCAAATTCAATACAAACGCTGGCGGCCGGACATTGATTGGGATCGCAGCCTTGAATCGCGCAATACCCTTCGGGCGCGGTGAGATCACAAATCGAACGGGCAACTTGTGGACACTCAACCGAACTTTCGCAAGGATCACCGACAGAGGAAAAACATCCTGAAAGGAAAAGAAAACTAATAGGCACTAAAATTAGGGAAAGAAGGCTTGATGACATTTAGATCTCACTTGTTTGCACAGGGGTTTTAACGGTCTACGCAGAACAAAGCAAGACGTGTTGAATGAACTTAAGTTCGATTCGTTTACGGACCGAAAACATCCATACTGAAGGTGGGGCGCCGGCTATACTCGACGATGCACCGATAATTTTTTACAGTCTTGGCAAGTGAAGAAGGCAATTCATCGAACTTGCATTTTGCGAGTTCGGTAGGTATTTTTCGTAAACCAAGGCGAGATAGGTCAATGCTGACGAGGTTCGACAAATCCTTAAGACGGGAAAAGGAGGTTATGTTGTTATTGCTCAGATTCAGTGTTTGTAAGGTTTTAAGGCAGGTCACTTCCTGCGGTATTTCACCGAGGTCCAAACCTTGGAGATCGAGCTCCTCAAGCTCTAAGTTCGTTCAGAAAACCAAAGCTTTTCACATGTGCATTCCCAGCGATATTTAAGGTTATCAAATTCGTGAAACCTTCAAGACCCTCAAGAGGATTGAGGGCAAACGATCGGCCTACATCAAAACCTTAAACGATGCTTTTGAGAGCATCTACGTTGAACCGCTCGTGGTTTTATTTATGGCTTATTGAGAAAAAAAGGAGGTTGGTTTACTTGTTTACTCTATTGCTAATCGCATCTTTTTTCTTCTTTTTCATCTTTGCCTCGTTCTCTTTTCGAATATCTTCCCCAACAACTTTGTCACCAAAGCGTTCGTAATTAACAAGCCAACTCGCCGCATTTTTCACGTATCGCGCTGTTCCAGCCTCGTCCCAAGAATTATAAAGTCTTGTAAAACCCCCGTCCAAGATCATACGCTTTCCTTTCTTTTCATAAACTGCTGTGACCAAATTCCCAGCCGAACCATAAAGAATGGGTTCCAATCCTTTGGTTGGTCGAAGGGTAGCGATGGTGATTCCCTCATACATAAACTCCAACCCAGTCGTAATATCGTGTCCGACACGAAGGCCCTTTTTCTTATGCTTAAAATCCGCATCGACCACTTTATTTCCTGGAAGGTTTCCGTCCATTCCGGATCCAATAAGCGCTTTTGCCACCACATTCGCATCTGCGTAGAAAGGCTCGTTGTCTCCCCAAATGTAAACTCCCTTACCACTATTGAAGAATTTTTTGATAATCTTAACATGTCCATCACTCAGCTTTCTCGTTCCATCGGAGATAATCCATAATTGACACGCCTTCTTTAATTTCTCTTCAAGTTCTTCTTCACTAGGTGCATTACCGATCCAGCGGTAAACCGAAAAACCTTTTTCGGCGAGCGCCTTTTTCGGCAATGAAAAGTCGAAGCTTGAGTCCACATAAAGGTGAAGCACAGCGATGGTCTGCCCATCAAACGCACCATCCACGGCGAGATCATGTTGGTTGCCAGCGGCGTTACCGTAACTATCGTGAACAACGCTTTTTGTTAGCGTCCGTTTTTTTAGCTTATTCGTTCCTTTTTCCCGGTAGGTTTCTTCGACGGACTCGGTCTTTGGAGCATTCATTCCTTTGGATGCCGTGTACTGCGCAAACAAGGGACTGCTAAGAAGAGAGAATAAAAAGACAAGGGCGAATGATCTAAACATAAAAATTCCGGTTGGATTCTGATTGAATCGGTTGATGAAGTTCTTAACGCCTTAGTTGGGAAAAGGATCTAAATTATTATTGGTGAGCTTGTGCCCAGGCTTCAAGTTTCCCAGAGGCCGCGTTGAAAACCTCATAGCCCTTATCAAATGTTCCTAAACGCCCTTCTCTTGCGACAATACCAAAATACTTATTTTCGTAATCAATAAAGGGATAGGCACCGTAGGCACCGGGTGAAGAAACGCGTGTCGATTCGGTGCAATTGAAAAGCTCTGAATGACATTCAATCCAATTCCCAAAACCATAATGCCAATCTTCGTTGATGCTTTTCCTCGCCGGCGAGCTGACAATTTCGGCACCGCCGTTGTGGTCTTTTACCATAAGCGCAATGAGGTCTGGCGTGAGAATTTTTTCTCGATAAAGAGAACGCAAAAAGTCAAAATAGTCATTACCCGTCCAATGCATTCCGCCGGCTAAACGTGGGTTGTTTTGGGAAGGAAGGTCGTAACTCGAATTCGGAAACAAGCCAGTTTCGTTTTTAAAATCAGAAAATAGAGACTTCCAATCGCTAGCTCCTGATGCGGAAATCGCCATTGCCCCAGCGACTTGCATATGCGTTGGACCGTAATAAAACCCCGTTCCTGGAGCGGGTGAATTCGGGTTTGCGTTTGCAATATCAATGATGCAGTTGTCAAAGGAATAAAGGGGACGATTCGTACAAAAAGAAGATTCGTTCAAACCAGATGTGAAGGCCAACAAATGTCTAAGCTCGATATTACCCAAATTATTTTTCGTTGGCCAACCC
>JALSKP010000255.1 GCA_026988815.1 Myxococcales bacterium
TCGGTAATCGATTCACCGAGCTCTGGAACTTTAATGCTAACCGTCATTTACTAAACCTCATTGGAGTCTGTTCATTCTTACACCGCCACTAGAACGTAGGCAATAAAGCATGTTCAATTTTCACCAGAATAATCCGCACATTCTTGGGCGAAGAATCGATAAATCCAAAGATTGGCCTATGATCACACTATCCATACCCTCAGGGTGCTTGACGTACATTTTACTTCGGGCATGCTTCTACGATGATACGCTTGTTGAAAATCTCTCTTCTTTGTTTTCTCGGTGCTTGTACGACCAATGGCAAGAGTCGCTCCCTTGAACGCAGCCCTAATTATGTGAAATGTGTGCGTGGAAATCTTGACGCCTGTGTGTCCTACGCAAAAGAGCAGCCCCAAGGTCGTGACGGTAAAACGACACGAGCTGCGGTTGTGTCCTATCAATATGCCTGTTTACTAGACCACGCCGACGCGTGTTTAGAAATCGGTCGCATTTACGGCGCCTCAAGTGTTTCCGTGTCCCTTAGAAGTCAAATGGAGTCTCACAAAAAGGCGTGTGAAAAGGGGCGTGAAGAAGCTTGCGTTTTGTATGCCGACCGCCTCTCCCGAACGGAGGCCATCACGTACTATGAAAAGTCGTGCGAAAATAATTATGGGCCCGCATGCACACGTTATGGGCAAAGCCTCAAACAAAATTGGCGTATTTCAAAAGGGCTCGAAAAGGCCATCGCCGTCCAGAAAAAGGCCTGTGACCTAGGGGATGATGCAGGCTGCTTCGCGCTTGGACAGAGTTATTTTTTCGGCTCTGGTATTGAAAAAAATGCCGAGAACGCACGTATTTATTTCGAAAAGTCGTGCAACGAAAACAACGGCGCTGGATGTTTGGCGCTCGCAAAAATTTATGAGAAGGGCATTGGTATTCAAGCCAATCTCCAACGCGCAAATGCCTACTACGAACTCGCTGAAAAACACGAAAGAGTGAGTATCGCCCAAACGCCACAATCGGCTTATCTTATCTTTGTTGACGCCTGTAATTACGGCGATACGCTCGGCTGCTTTAATGCTGGTTGGTTTCTCGCCCAAGGTTTAGAGATCAGACGTAACATCACCACGGCGAGGGAATTTTTCCAACGTGCTTGTATCGAGGGCCTCGATACAGCGTGTAAACGTCGCGATAAGATCACCGAAGATCGTTCAAAAACCACAGAAGAAAGTTCAAAAACAGAAGTCAATGAACTGGATAGTGAAGGAAATAAATAGAAAAATGAGCTATCGATATTTAGGACTCATCTTTACTATCTCTCTCTTTATCTCTTGCGCGTCGGGGACGCAATATATTGGAGAAGATGGTTGGCCAATCCGCAATGCAACAAAAACATTTAGATGTCCCGCAGGAACCTCACTCGAGGACATCAAGCTCTCCGACGGATCGCGACGCGTGTTATGCGTCAAAGGAAATATTCCACTCGCCAGGGGATTTGAGATCATTTGGAACCCTAAAGGGGCTATCGCCTACCTGTACAGAACCGACGACGATGGCAATCCAATTAGTAAAGTTGGTTATCATCCTAACGGTTCAAAAAGCGCAGAAGAAACCTTTATAGAGGGAAGAGTTGTCAAGTCCTTGTCCTGGTTCGATAACGGCGATACCAAGTATGAAGCCATAAGCGAGGGCCAAGGAACGGCAATCACGCAATGGGATAGTCGCGGAAATATAGAAAAAAAGGGGTTCAAAAAGAAAGGGAAACGCGAAGGGAAATGGCAAGAATTCAAAAACGGGGCGATGGAATTTGTTGTCTATCAGGATGGTCAAAAAGAAGGACCTGCGCGTCGCGAATACATGGACGGAAGCGTCGAAAGAGGACATTTTGAAAAAGGAAATCGAGAAGGAGTTTGGAAACGGGGCATCGCCGATCGTACAGAAGCGGTCCTCCATTTCAAAGGCGGCCTATTAGAAGGTAAATCCTCCTACTATTATTCAACAGGGCAGCTCAAACGCGCCGGCGAGTTTCACGAGGGCAAAAAAATGGGCCATTGGAAAACGCTTTTCGCGAATGGACAAATCGCAACCAGCGGTGATTATTTTTGCGGCGAGAAAAACGGTACATGGACGCGCTTTCACAAAGAAGGGAAAAAGAAGGAAGAAGGCCAATATTTCGACGACCAAAAAGTCGGAAATTGGAAATTCTGGAATGCATCCGGTGAACTTCTTCGCGTCGAAGAATTCCCCCAAATCCCCACCGATCAAAGTAAGGTTGAAAAAACAAAAACGTGTCTACCAAGCTCGGCTAAACATCCATAATTTATAGGATGACAAAGAAGCCTTGCGATTTTAAAGGGGCCTTGTAGCATTCACACTTCCAAACGAACGAGGAAATCTGGATATGAAATTCTTTCAATACCTTTGCCTTTTCTGTCTATCCTACCTTTTCTTTTTTGCCTGCGATGGTGAATCGCAAATCTCCAAAGAAGCGAGAAAAATGGAAGAAGAATCCACCAAGATAAGTGAGGCCGTCGAAAAAGAATGGGAAAAATATGGTTCCAATGTTCACGATATTAAATCCCTCAAAACCAAGTTGCTTGAGGAACCCTGTGACAGACCCAAAACACGAGAAATCACAAAACTCCTTTATCGCTCAGGGGTCTACCGTGAGGTGATCCAATACGCGGATAGGTTTTGGAATAAATGTGGGAAGTATCTACGGATTCGTTGGACGACCTACGAGGCCCATAAATCGCTAAACGAGTGGGACGCGGCCATCGCGGATGCAACAAAACTCATCGACGACGATCCTAGAGATAAAGATTTTCGATGGTGGAGAGGTATCGCCTACGCAGGAAAAGAGGATTGGAAAAACGCGGCGAGAGATTACGAGCAAGCCCTTCAATTGGAGCCCGTCCTTCGTGGCATTCCTTTTAATCTAGCCGATGTTTATGAAAAAATGGGGGAAGCATGTGAGGGCATTTTTCCTCTCGAACAATTTATTTATTATCATCCTCGCGCCCGAGGTATTCGACGCGTTCGTGAACGCGTGGATGAGCTCTACGCGAGAAAGTCGTGTTCGACCTATCAGGGACTCGGCAAAAAGGTGAATTTAAAAGTTCCCAAATCTGGAGTCATTATGGCCCGTGTTAAAATCAACGGAAAAACGGGACGCTTTATTGTCGATACGGGTGCATCAATGGTGGCC
>JALSKP010000256.1 GCA_026988815.1 Myxococcales bacterium
TGATCGCCCTCACCCCAGCCCTCTCCCAGAGGGAGAGGGCGTTTCTCTTCCGAACAAAAATCCCCTCGAATACCACAAGGACACAATGAATGGTCATACTAGAATCCCACCGTTTTTGATCACACTATGATCACGCGAAGGGAAGGGAGTGTGCTTGACAAGAAGTAGGTTTACAGAATACTTTCGATAAACTGATCTACTATTAAGTGAGTTCGCAAAATGAGCGAATCTGGACAACGTGAAACGTCAAATAAACGCGCGGCTCGGAAAGGCATTCGACGAAGTGTAACCATTGCGCTCAAAAAATTGAGCGTTGATGAACAAATCGAAGCATCCAAAGTACTCGAAGATCTCAAGCATCTTCGACCGAAAGAGCGTGAGGACTGTAAACTCGGAGATCGTCCTTGCCCTTTTGTATCTTGTAAATACCACCTCTATCTCGATGTAAACCCAAATACGGGGTCGATAAAATTGAATTTCCCGGACTTGGCGGTTTGGGAGCTTTCAGAAACCTGTTCTCTAGACGTCGCCGAACGTGGCGGAATTACCTTGGAAGAGGTTGGCGAGCTACTTAATCTAACGCGTGAACGTATTCGTCAGGTCGAAGCGACCGGTCTTGAAAAACTGCGTTTCGGCTACGACGGCGACGAAAAGTAACCAAAGAGAACTATGGGTTCATTTTTACTTAGACGCCTTTTTTCCTCTCTGTTGGTTATCTTCGGCGTTGTTACCTTGGTATTTTTCGTTATTCGAGCAGTACCTGGCGATCCTGTCGCTTCCATTCTCGGAGAACAGGCTTTGGAGGTCGATAAACAAGCTTTTCGAGATTGCCTTCATCTAGACGATTCTCTTTTCACCCAATACACATTATTTTGGAAGGATGTTGGTAACGGAACCCTAGGTCGTCTGTGCGACGACCGCGGCCTCACCGTGCGAGACAAATTGGTGTCCAACCTTCCGGCAACAGGTGAACTGGCTTTGGCTTCCCTCTTGGTCGCGATTTTACTCGCCTTTCCACTAGGAATATTTGCAGCTTTACGTCCCTATTCTTGGGTGGATAACAGCTCTGCGGTGATTGCTCTTTTGGGGATTTCTATCCCTAATTTTTGGCTGGGTCCGATGTTGCTTATCCTTTTTAGTATTACGCTCCAGGCGCTTCCTAATCCCGGTGGGGGTGTGGCGGGAATGAGTGCGCTCATCTTACCAGCGATTACTCTGGGGTCGGGTATGTCTGCAAAATTAACCCGAATGATTCGATCGAGTATGCTCGAAGTGTTGAATTTAGATTATGTTCGTACCGCAAAAGCCAAAGGCTTGAGTCGCTATAAGGTTGTCATAAAACACGCTTTTCGTAACGCGATGGTACCCGTTATTACCGTCATGGGCTTGCAATTCGGCGCCATTCTAACGGGGGCAATTATCGTCGAAAAGGTATTTGCAAGACCGGGTTTAGGTACCTTATTGCTCGATGGAATCGAACAACGCAATTATATGATTGTCCAAGGTGCTGTGATTTTTATCGCGACCTCGTATGTAATAGTAAACTTTGTTACTGATATTATTTACGGCTTGGTGGATCCCCGGATTCGTTTTGATTGATCGTCTGTCTTTGAAGAAAATCCGATTGCTTCCACTTATCGGCTTTTTTATTCTATGCGTTGTTCTTTTTATTGCTTTTTTTGCTGATTTTTTGGCTCCTTTTCCCATTAGCCAGATCGATGTGGCACGGCAATTAGAAGGTCCCAGCAGTCTCCACTGGTTGGGGACAGACGAAAATGGAAAAGACGTGTTATCGCTCCTTTTACATGGGACACGGGTGGCCTGTTTGGTCGGAATTTCAACGGTCGCTTTTTGTTCTATTCTTGGAACGACGGTGGGTTGTATTTCTGGATATTTTGGCGGCTGGGTGGACGAGGTCATTATGCGGCTTACGGAAACCTTGATGGCCTTCCCCGGTATTCTGCTCGCTATTTTGGTGATTTTTGTGACCCAAGAGCCAAGTATTTTGGCAGTGATTGGTGCGCTTTCAATTACCGGATGGGCGGGTTATGCGCGCCTGGTCCGCGCCCAAGTGCTGGTAGAACGCGAAAGGGAATATGTCGAGGCGGCAAAGGCACTTGGCTTTGGCGATGCTCGCATTATGTACCGAGAAATCATTCCAAATATTCTCGCGCCGGTTATCGTTCAAGCGACCTTCGGTGTGGCAGGTGCCATTTTAGCTGAGGCCTCGCTGAGCTTTTTGGGGCTCGGTCCTCAGAATGCTCCCAGCTGGGGCGCACTTCTGGATCAGGGGGCAAGCTACTTTTTACTCACCCCTCACTTGGCAATGTTTCCAGGATTGGCGATTATGTTTACCGTTCTAGGTATTAATTTTCTCGGAGACGGACTACGTGATTGGTTGGATCCAAGGCAGCTTTCCAATAGTTGATAAGCGTAAAAAGTTGAAGAAAGGACAATACTAGACAATATGGTTGAAAGGTTAAGGGTGAATCCTTTTTTCTTTTCAAGCATCAAAGTCACGTTCTAAAGGTATGGAAGAAATGAGAAAAATTTGTAAAAGTTTGGTATTCGGTGTGCTGTTCGCCTTCCCTGGAATCGCTTTTGCGGGCGGTTTTGTTTCTGAGCCGGGCAGCGTTTTTGTGAAAAGTGGATTTCAGTCCTGGACGGCCGATAAGGTTTTTGCAGGAGTTAAAGAAGCCAATCCCGACAAGGGAATCAAGGTCGGTGATGCTGCCGATTACGATCCAACAAATAAGGGTGAATTTACGAGTCAAAATATTTCGATCAGCGCCAGTTATGTGCCAATCGAAAGGTTGGCCTTTGATTTCTTTCTCCCTGTTTTGCAAATATCGAAATTTAAAGACCTTTCTTTTGAATCAGAATCGGTTGGGTTCGGAGATTTATATTTGGGCGCCGGATATCAGGTTTTAAAATTTTCGGAAGTTGGAACGACCGTTAACCTCAAAGTAAAAGTACCCACTGCGCCTCCCAACGAGGATCAAGTTTCGATACCGCTCAGTACCGGACAGTTTGATTATATGCTTGAACAGCAAACCTCTTGGGCTGTAAAACCGGCCCTTCATTTAACCCTTCGTACGCTCTATCGCTATCGTGATTCGGTTGAAGGAGAGACGCTTACCTTTAATTTTCGCGACGAGTTTGAACTCGGTTTGGAAGTCGGAGGCT
>JALSKP010000257.1 GCA_026988815.1 Myxococcales bacterium
TGCTTTAGCGCCCCTACTTCTGCGGCGGCGCCAGCAATTCTGAGTTTTTCGCGGGCATCCTTCAAACGGGATTCACCCAATTCAACGATCATTCTTTTCTGTGTCAGCGAATAAAAATAGGCTTGGGCTCTGAATTGGAGTCCCTTTTTTTCGGCCTTTAACCTCGCTTTTTGGGATCGAAGCATTGAGCGCGCCGCTCTCCTCCTTGGCCCAAGCGTCATGAACCAGTCGCTAATCGGCACCTTCAACTCCAGATCCAGAGCCCAAAAATCCTCGGGAACATCAATAGCCGAAGCCTTAGCAAGTTGCGCATTTTGTTCCCCCAAATTAATCCAAAGTTGTTGGGCTTCAGGATCGTCAACTCCCAATACCAAGGTTTGAGCATTGGGGTTGGAGGGCACACCAAACAGGTTATCGTTCTGGGTAGCGCTCAGACGAGTGTAACGCCCAATCAAGGCGAGTTGAGGCCACATGGCGATGCCTGATTGGTCGACAATGATTTCAGCCATCTCTATGTTAAGACGACTTTCCTTCAAGAGCGGAGAACGTTGAGAAACAATTTTGGTAAACTCGACTACGTTCCACGAATGTGTTGTTCTGCTTGTTTTATCTTGCGCGGAAAGCAACGCGGGAAACCCTAAGATCATCAAAAATAGTAAACCTTTCATCTTCATTCTCCATCTCCTCGGGTTTGCGTGTCAGAGTTCGTTTCGCTACGAAACAAAAGGCGGTAAGACGCAGGAACGGCAACTAAGGTTAATACCGTCGCAATCGTCAATCCTGAAATCATCGCCGATGCCATCGGCGGCCAGAGCGTGCTCTTCGAGAAAAGAAGAGGCATTAGGCCAGCAATGGTCGTCAGTGTCGTTAGCAATATGGGGCGAGTGCGGCGCATAATTGCGGCCTCGATGGCATCGGGAATCTTGGCGCCGGCGTTACGTTCTAACTCGATTACATCAAGCAAAACGATTGCGCCGTTCACCACGATTCCAATCAACGCGATTGCGCCCAGGAGCGCAATAAATCCGAAGGCAAGTCCGCCAAGATATAGGCCGGGCCAAATACCCAAAATCGCCATGGGTGCAGTTAGTAAAACGATCAACGTTCTTCGAAAGGAGTTGAATTGCGCGAGAAGGATGACGAGCAGCAGAATAAAAGCCAGCGGCGCGTTTTTTCCGATCTCTTTATTCGCATCCGCCGAGGCTTCGGATGCGCCTCCGATTTCCCATTTTACGCCTTCTGGAAAGGTCATGTTTTCAATTTGAGGAAGAAGTTCAGAAATAATTTCTGCGTAAGTCCGACCTGGTAAGATATCCGTCAAAACCGAAACCCTGCGTACCCCGTTAAAACGATGGATTACAGCAGGGCTCGTTTTTAATTTCGATTGCGTAATTCTCGATAAGGGAACTCTTCCAGCTGGACCGCTGAGTTCAAACGCATCAACCTGAGCTAAACTAGAATTCGCAGCGTTGAAAGAACGTACTTGAATCGGGATGCGTGTCCTGTTTTTATGGAATTTCCCAGCGGGCAGACCGACCGTTCGACCATACATCGACCTGACTACAGACGCCCGAGCTAAGCCAAGGCGAGATGCCGCTGCATCATCGATTTCGTACTCAACAAAAAACTTACCTAGTCCGTGATCGGCTCGAATGTCAATACTTCCTTCGATCTCTCGGACTATCTTTCGGACTTTTTCGCTCGCGGCGAAGAGGTCCTGAAGGTCGTTTCCAAGTAGTCGAATTTCGACGGGAGCGGCAACTGGCGGCCCCTGTTCCAGACGTTTGGGAAGGACCAAGGCGTCGACTAGTTTTTCTCGCGAAAAGACCCGAAGGTCTGAAATCAAGGGCGTCAATAAACTCGCCTCCGATACCTTTACAACCAATTGCGCCATATGTGAGGCGTTGGGTCTAAGCGGTAAATTATAGTAAAATCGCGGCGTACTTCGGCCTACGAAGGCAGCCACCGATTCCACCAGTTCGTGCTCCATCAAAAAACGCTCCAGTATTTTTGATTTCTCGTTCGTCGTATCGAGATTGGTTCCTTCGGGCAGGGTCATCATCACAATGAGATGTTTTTTATCGGACTGGGGGAAAAAATCTTTTTTTACTTTAGGCGCTAGACTTCCACTCAGCAGGACTACCGTGGCAACGAATAGGAGCGCCCACACAGGGTGTTGAACAGAAACGCGAGCAAGCTTTTTAGTAAACTTCGCTCCTTTTGTTTGGGGCCGATCTTTTTGCGAAATATTGGGACGAAGAACGAGCCCCGAAAATACTGGCGTCACAATAACCGCAAAACCGTAGCTAACAGTGAGGGCGATTATGGCCACAACAGGAATTGAACGTGTGAATTCTCCAGTTGTACCTGGCGCCAAAAGCATGGGCACAAAAGCCGCAACAGTTGTGGCAGTGGAAGACAATAGAGGGATGAAGAGCTCCTTTACCGCGCCAAGCATCGCGTCCCGCCGGTCGAGTCCTGCATCAAGATTTGACTGCACCAGCTCTGCCATAACGATCGCATTATCAACGAGCATTCCCAGCGCAAGTACCAAAGCAGCGGCAGCAATCTGATGAAACACACCATCTAGCGCACCGTAGATCCCAATAGTTGCGAAGGTTACTAAAGGCACGACCGAGGACACGACCAAACCTAGACGAAAACCCATTGTCATAATGAGAAGAAGACCGACAATAAGGATTCCCAGAAGCAGAGATCCTCCAAGTTCTTGGAGCCGGTCTTCGACCTGCTTGGGTTGGAAAGCCAAATTTTCAACTTGGATCTTTGGATTATCTGCTGCAAATGTATCGATCTCTTTTTGAATAGATTTCCCAAATCGGATGGCGTCCAAGCCTCTGCGTGGAACCACACCGACGAACACCGCGACTTCACCATTTAGACGTGCCCTTTGGGTGAGAGGCTGGGCCACCATCGCACGAACCTCGGCGATATCCTCTAAGGGAATCATAGCGCCGGAGGGCTGTCCGGGACTACGTAAAAAGATGGGCGTGCGTCTTATTTCTTCCAGGGTTCTGAACTCAGAATTCGGCTTTAACTCGATTCTGCGTTCTCCAATATTGATGATTCCACCAGGCGAACTGAGGTTACGAGAAGTGAGAGCTTGGAGAATTTCGACATGGGAGAGCCCGAGTTTTGTTGCCACTGATTCGCGGATAGAGATACTA
>JALSKP010000258.1 GCA_026988815.1 Myxococcales bacterium
ATTGTTCACGTTCAAAAAACCGTTGCTCTTCAGGATTCGCATCGCTCCCGAACTTCGAGAACCGCTTCTACAGTAGAGAACAACGGCTTGTTCCACCTTGCCGATTTCTTTGGTGCGGCTTGCGATTTCGTTGAGGGGGATATTCTTCGCGCCCTTGATATGTCCCTGCTTAAATTCGGCTGGCGAACGTACATCGATTAACAATGCTCCGTCTTTCACCAATGATTTCGCATCATCGCTTGAAAGTGAAGACGACTTCGCCTTAATAAACAAATATATAACAACCGCGATAGCAAACCCGACTAATAATTCCATTATCTTACTCCTAAAAACGACAAGGAAGGTCCGTTTACATAATCTACTTTTTTTACAAATTGCAAGACATAATGGTAATCCACACTGAAATCCGGTATTGGAGCAGCTCCGGATTTTGAAATAAAAGAGGTTCCGATGCTCAAAAATATAAATAGAATTCACATGTTAGGGATTGGCGGTATTGGTGTCTCGGGCGTCGCTCGAATACTGGCCGTTAACGGCTTTGAGGTATCAGGATCTGATGTCAGGGAAAGTAGTCTTACGACTGCTTTAAGGGACGAAGGTTTGACCGTTACTATCGGTCATGACCCGAAAAATATTGAGGGCGCAGAACTTATTGTTCTCTCAACGGCGATTCCAGACACGAACGTTGAACTCATTGCTGCCAAACAAGCGGGGATGAATATCGTTCACAGAAGTGAGATACTGAGTGCTATCAGCGAGCGCTATAAGACCATCGGCGTAACGGGAACCCACGGGAAAGGAACCGTGTCGAGCATGATTGCGTGGATGCTTGAATGCGCTGGAAAAGATCCCGGTTTTGTCATCGGCGGAATGCTGAACAACTTCAAAACCAATGCCCGACCCGGTGGCGGTGAATGGATGGTGATCGAAATCGATGAAAGCGACGGAAGCCATCTCAACTTCAAACCCAACTATGCGATTTGTAATTTTCTGGAAGCAGACCACCTTAATTATTATGATGATCTCGACGATATTAAAAACACGATGTGTACCTTTATCGACCAAAACGATCGTCTCTTTGAGGCTTTTGCAAATTTTGACTGCGAGGGAAATCGCGATCTTTCGACGATGACCAAAGAACGTTTGACCGGATACGGTATCGAAAACCATTCCGAATTCACGGCGAAAATTATCTCGGAAACCTTACCGATTCGCTTCGAAGCCTTTCGTCGCGAGACCTCTCTTGGCGAATTTGAACTCAACATTCCCGCTGTTTATAATATCGTAAATGCGATGGCCGCCATTTCAGTTGGGGTTCGAATTGGCCTTGACATAAAAGATATTCAAAAAGCCCTCGCGACTTTTGAAGGCATCGAAAACCGATTTACGGTCGTCAAAGGCGGCGGCGTGACGGTCGTCAAAGACTATGTTTCGCATCCTACCTGTATGCGAAAAGTTTTAGAGACCGCCGTTCACCTGGATAGTGGACGTGTGATTTCTGTTTTCAAACCCTATCGCTACACCCTGATTAAATATCTTCAAGATGAGTACGCGACCGCGTTTATTGGAAGTGACGAAGTCGTACTTACGACAATGTACGCAGCCGAAGAAGATCCCATTCCTGGTATCGACACGGAGTTCTTTGTGAATAAAATTCGAGAGGGCGGTTTGAAAGTAACCTTTATTCCCGATCAAAAGGAAATCAATGCCTACCTTTTGGAAACCGTTCATCCCGATGATAAAGTCTTGTTTTTTGGCGGTGATGATTTTTTCCGTATGGCCGATAGTTTTGTCGAAGGCCTTGAACACCGTAGTCAAGTTTAGGTTTTATCTTCGATGAGAAAACATTTTCTAAATAAAACGCATTTCTCAGTTCTTGGGATGGGACGCTCGGGCTTGGCTGCTGCCCGCTTGCTTGCCTCCTTCAACAAAGACGTGGATGCCTACGATACACGCGAACTCGAAATCGATCTTGAGGGTGTAAATTTTCATCCCTCCTCGAATGCGATATCAAGCAAGAGCGAAGTGTTGGTCGCCTCTCCTGGTGCACCACCACGTAGCGAGGTTTTTGAAAATTTAGCTGCGACAATTGTATCTGAAGTCGAAATCGGATGGGAGGCATCAAATGCAAAAACGATTGCAATCACGGGTACAGACGGGAAAACCACAACCACAGAACTCATTCACCACCTTCTCAAAAACGCGCGTCTTTCAAGCGTAGCGTGCGGGAATATTGGAATCCCAGTCAGCGAAGTTGTCCTAAATGGGGAACACGAATATCTCGTCTTAGAAATAAGCGCCTTCCAACTTTGGTCGACACATTTTTTTAAACCAGAAGTAGTTGTGTTTACTAATATCGCTGAAGATCATGTGGATTATTTTTCCGATTTTTCAGAATATGTCGCCGCAAAAAAGCGCCTTATGAAAAATGCAACCCGTAGTGATGTGGGTGTCTTTAATGCCTCGGACCCCTATGTTCAGAGTTGGGCTGGGACCTTTCCGGGTCGCGTTTTTTCCTATGGTTTGGAGAAACCTGACTTCGGTGAAATGAAAATGTGGGTAGAGGAGGGGACTGTTTTTCTAGAAACACCTGATGCAGAAGGAACGATAGAATTTGTTAAAATAGCCGATCTGAATCTCATTGGGGATCATAATGCGCTCAATATCATGGCCGCAACGCTGGCCTTTACTGCGCTCGAACTCGATATCAACCAAGCGCGCTTGGGACTCTCAAGCTTTGAAGCACCACGCCATCGTTTGCAAAAATTGGGGGTGCATCTTGGTATACAGTTTTACAATGATTCAAAAGCGACAAACGCGCACGCGGCAATTGCTGGGCTTCAAAATTTGCCTCTGGGACTAACTGTCATTGCGGGCGGTTTGGATAAAGGGTTACAGCTCGATGCTTTTTGTGAGCTTTTGACCCAGCGCGCAAAGTCGGTTGTACTCATCGGCGAAATCGGAAATCGTCTTCGTGACGCGCTAATAAGGGCTGGTCATGAGAATGTTCATCTTTGTGACTCGTTGCTTGAGGCCGTTGATCTGGCGATCGAAATAACCGAGGAGGGCGGCGTGATTTCACTCAGCCCAGCCTGCTCAAGTTTCGATATGTTTGATTCTTATGCTCAGCGAGGAGAAATATTCATGGACATCGTGGCCGCGAAATGAAAATACGTTTTTT
>JALSKP010000259.1 GCA_026988815.1 Myxococcales bacterium
GGGGTTTTGGCGCGACATGATATTTGTAAAGGACCATGGCCAGCGTTCTCTTTTGCGATTCGCCCGGAAGTAGAGGAAGGTGAAATCAAATCTTTGATTAAAAAGATTCGAACGAAGATCGATCAAATTGATCGGCAAAGTTATGTGGAAAAGGTCGTAAATCGATTTGGTCTTCAGAAGAGCGATGTCGAGGAATGGTTCGACGAAACCCAGTTTTCTTGCAAGCCCGAAGTTGACATCGCGGCGTTAGAGGGTTGTTCGCAATTCTTGTTTAAAGTCGGAGTGTTGAATAAAGCCTACGATCCGCGATTGGCTTTGGTTGATTTTTTAACTTGTGAAATGAGCTCAGATGTATGAGTGGCGAATGACTTGTCGCCGTAAGGCTCAAGTCTATGCATCGCAAAGAGGGCTGAAATTGCGCGACGCCGATTTTGGTCATTTAGAACACTTTCATTATGGCGGGGAAAAAAGTTGTGAAGCGTTGAACCAAGCGATAGGCGGACCCAAGGAGATGAGCATCCTTGATCTTGGATGTGGTATCGGGGCAAGCGCGAGAAGTATTGTGCGTTTGTCGGGTCGCGAAATAATAGGGGTCGACACGAATGGGGAATTTATCGAATACGGGCGTACCCATTCTCCCTCCCAGATAAGTTATCACCTTGGGACCTTCGACGACTTTGGTTTAATCTACGATGCTTGGTTTGCGCTTTTATTATTTGTCCATGTCCAAGATCCGATGTCACTTGTTGAACGTGTGGAGCAACGGTGCAGACAAAAGGGGCTCTATTGGGTCGACACGATTATTGGAGATTTGAGTCCCGTCGTGGACGGGAAAACGTGGACAATGGACGTTATCGAGGCCGCCTTTCCTGATGGTGTCATTCATTGCATGAATCATTATTGGAGCTGGTGGACTTGCCAGAGGTTGGAGCGTTTTTTTATGCGTCGGTCTTTTTTTGAGGAGCTATATGGTGCAGAAATCGTTCGAAAAAGGTGTATTCTTTACGAAAATGTAGCGGAAGGGTTTGAGAGTGGGAAGTTGGAAGGGCGTCGAATTGTGGGCAAAAATTGCCAACCTTTTGAACAAGATTCCCGAAACGAAGATGTCTGCATTATTGAATTCGACCAGATAGGCGAGGTGTAGCAAGGGACCTTCGCGCTAAGACTAAGGCTAAATCGATGGTATCCAAGGGAACATCTTTCTTCAAAAAACGAGACTTAGAAGGGGGAAATATGTACACTAAAGCGAGTTATATTCAGGATTTATAATGAAGTTCAATACATTGTTTCTTTTGTTCATTCTCGTTGGTGTGGGGTGTGGTGGTACCCCAGCGAAGAAGGATGGTAGGCCAAAAGAAAAGAAGAAAATCGTCAAGAAAGAAGAACCAAAAGTGGACAAGAACAAAGCCAAGAAATCGAAGGGAATTTTGGAATCGTTTTCGATGACCGCAAACACGGCGCCTGCTTATCAGAAGTATCGATTGGTGCGTGATGGGGAGGCGTTGCGATTGGTAAAAAAGAATACCTTTTGCAAGGAGCTTCAATCTCGCAACACCTGTCCTTGGGGTACAAAGGAAAAATGGTCGGTTGGGTTAAATGGAGATGAGATTTCCGACTGTATGGTTCAATGTCAAACCAGCCAGAATAACATCGAGGGACCTTATGAGCGCATTCTAATGTATGGGCGAAACGAGGTTAACTTCGACCGTGGTTTTTATAAGAAGAATAGACCCGACGGGAAGTGGACACGAGGTTTTTTTCAGTGCGAGAAAGGCAAAGACAAATGTAGGGAGAAACGTCAGTCCGAATCTATTTATAAGTCAGGCGTAGGTCTACATGGGTTACAAAGGGACTGGGCCCGTAATGGGAAATTGATTCGTAAGCAGATGTACAAAAATGGTTCGCCTAGAGGTGAGTTAATGGAATGGTGGGATGACGGAAAAAAACGGACGAAGGGAACATTTAAGAATGGTGTTTTGGTTGGGAAGTATTATCAGTGGCATCAAAACGGAAAGCATTCTCTAAAGTCGAAGTATAAAAATGGAGCGTTGGACGGTGTGTATACACGTTTCGATTACGAAGGTGTAAAAATAGAATCAGGAAAATACTCAAGTGGAATTAAGATTGGGAAATGGGCGAATTTTTACTCAAAAGGCAAACCGAAATCGATCGCTAGATACGATAAGAAAGGAAGACCAGACGGCAAGTTTTGTAATTGGAAAAGCGATGGAAGTGTCATTGGTTGTTTTCGAATGACGAAAGGAAATGGGACCTTTCTTGAGTACTCTTATAATGGAATTATAAGTCATCAATACACGATGAAAAATGGACAAAAAGACGGCAAAGAAAGCCACTACGGTTATGACGGGAATTTGGTTTCCGAAGTGGAATGGAAGGAAGGTCAACAGCACGGATTGTATATACAATGGGACCATGATGGGCGCGTCGTGTCTGAGCTTGAGTACCGTCATAACGAATTGCATGGACGTTATTTTCAACGCTATTGGTCAGGCGAAAGATCGACAACAACGCAGGGACAATATTGTAGAAATCGTCAGTGCGGTGTGTGGGAATACGCGATGGAAGATGGAAGGTATAGAGAGGAACGATACAGTTCTACAGGTATTCGAATTTCTGAAAAAAGCTATTCTCCGGACGGAGAACTTGAGAGTGAATGGCCGTCAAAAAATGGTAACTCGACATATGAAAGTTGCGTACAAAAAATGTTGAATGGAGGCTGTTGTCAACCGGCGACTCACTTGCCTTCCGGTGCTCGAATTTGCGTTTCTCGATATCCGTAAAGAATCCTACTAAAAATACAAGAGAAGTTTTTTGCAAATCGCGCTTCAATAATTGTAAATTTCCCCACTTTTTCCACAGTAAAGCTTGCTTTCCCGTCCAACGTGTTGCACGATTGTTTTAATCGACACATTAATCATCATTGCAAAGGACGGCTTATGTCGAATTTAAAAAAAATGTTAGAACAAGAAATCTCAGAAACTAAAACCACAGCAACCAAAGCTTCTTCAAAAAAGAAGAAAGCAGCTCCTAAAAAAGCAACCAAGAAAAAAGCCGCTCCTAAAAAAGCAGCCGCGAAGAAGAAGGCCGCTCCTAAAAAAGCAGCTGCGAAGAAAAAGGCCGCTCCTAAAAAAGCAGCCGCGAAGAAGAAGGTCGCT
>JALSKP010000260.1 GCA_026988815.1 Myxococcales bacterium
CTGCAATACTGATTTTTGCTTCTGTGTTTTTGGGTTCCTGCTTTAACACACGTTCAAAATGTGTAATCGCCTTTTTATAGTCACGTACATTTAGAATCACCGCTCCCAAATTCATATTCGCTGCGATGTGATTAGGGTCGAGCTCTAACGCTTTCTTGAAGTTACGAATCCCTTCGGTAACGTCCTTTTTGGAAAGCCAAATAAGCCCCATAATATTGTAAATATCAGGATTTTTATCGTCCAAGTTGATCGAACTTTTACAAACCAAAAGCGCCACATCGAAGTTTCCTCGAGCAAAATAAATGCGTGCCAAATTCGCGTAAGCGTTGAGATTTGATGCGTCGCCCGCGAGAGAACGACGTGCATGTTGAACAGCTTCTACGAATTGGGACTCACGACGATAAAAAACGCTAATATTGCTATTGGCGGCCGTGTTAAATTCTTCAGCTTGAATCGCCCGTTGGAAAAATTCTCTTCCTTTCGCCTCATCTCCTTCCTCGATCGCCATCATGCCGAGATTGACAAGTGGCGCTCCCAGTCCAGGTGAGGCTTTTAACGCTTTACCGTAGGATGCTTTTGCATCCGCTTTTTTCCCTTGTGCTTCTTGAACGACACCAAGGTTAAACCACGCTTTACCGAAGGAACTATCAATATCGACCGCGTCCTCAAGTTTACTTTCAACAGTGGAAAGGCTTTTCTTGCCACCTTTTTCGTACAAACTCACCGCGCTTTCAAACGCCTTGATGGCCTTCTTATTCGTCGTACCACCCTGCGGAGGCTGCTCGACGACGCCGTTCTTTTGCTTCTTTTTTCCACCACTCGAACATCCCATCGAAATGGAAAACATTGAAATAAGGACTAAAATTAGGAAATTTTTCATGTTTTTTGTTTTCATTTTATTGTCCTTTGCTCGAGTTGAGATCCGTTAGACGATCCTCGTCTTCTACTGCGGTAACGAATGCGCTTCTGTTAAACCCGTGACTCATTTGATTGGGTTCGGCTCTCTTTTCAGACGGCTTCTTAAACAAACGAGGTCGTAATTCGGCCAGTGCAATCTCGGCTTTCTTACTAAACTCATTAAACCAGTTTTTCTTCTGCGCAATTTCCAACGCCCCGGTAAAGGCCGATACGGCAGTATTATCAATCTTCGTTGCGGCATCTTCCAATACACCTCGATAGATTTCTTTCTGATCGTAGGTCAATCGCTTTGGAATGAAAGAGGTACGAATCGTATTCGCGGCATTATGGTAACCCGCGCCAATCCGGTAGAAGGCTGCAATCGTCCAATCTGGACGTCCAAATTCAATCACACTTTTGAAAATTTTCTCTGCTTGGGCAAGTTTGGCCTGCTTGAGCTTAAGGTCTTTCTTGAGTTTCTTTTCGTTCGGAGAATTGATCTTAATCTTGGCCATCTCGCGGAATACAACTTCGCCTTGTTTGAATCTCGCCTCAGCAGCGGCATCTCTTCCACCTTTCATTTTCTCTTGGTCGCTTTTCCCGAATTTTGCGAATGCCTTAAGCGTCTTTTTATACCAAGACTGCGCTTTGGCATCATTGGATTTCCCTCGAAGAGAATCGTAATACTTAGCAATCTTGATATGGGACTTCATATAATGATCGTGTGAATCTTTCTTACCGATTTTACGAATGTAGCTATTGTACTGATCAAAAGCCTTTTTACGCTTTCCTTGAAGCTCATAAATCTCACCAATAAGGAAATAGAATTCAGCTGCTTTTGCGGGATCTCGTTTTCCAAATTTACGAAGATAGGTTTCAAAATCGCTAATCGCCTTATCGTACTCTCCCAATCCGTGACGGAAGGTTGCAGCATTTGAAAGAGCGACCTCAGCGTTCTCTTTCTTTGGGTAGGTGCTGGCGTAAATCTCGTAGAATTTTGCTGCTTCACTGTAAATCGCCAAAGCGTGGTAGTTCCCACCAATATTGTAGAGTGTCACCGGCGCGTACTTCGAGTCTGGTCGCTCGATCAGAAGGAATTTACGAACTTGAATCGCTTTTCCAATATCTTTCTGGCGCTCAAAGGCAAGCGCTGCACTATAAAGCGCGCGATCAACAAGCTCCGAACTTCCATGCTCACGGAAAAAGGCAACGAAACATGTCGACGTCTCTTTCCACTTCTCTGCGTCCTGGGCAACCGCACATTTTTTATAGGCAACATTTGAATCGATACGTTGGAGGTCTTCAATAAAACCTTGGTCCTTAATCGGTCGTTTTTCTAGGTATTCCTTAACATCGGCGTGCAAACCATCGTAATTTTGGAGAATACTCCAACTATCCAAATGAAGGTTCGCAGCGATCACTGCCAAGCGATGTTCGGAGTGATTGTAGGCGATATCCTTGAAAGACTTAATTGCGTCTTTGTGATGATCATAATCGTAATAAATTCTAGCCATCGTGTATTTAACATCGACAATTCGGTCGCCATTGGGGTTGAGCTCAGAATACATCTCACAGGCTTTAATAAGCCGTTTTTGTTTGTCTGGAATAGGCTTGGCTTTAGGAATTGGAGCGGCTTTAACAGTTTTACCTTCTTTATCTTTTTCCGTGCTCTCAAGAATTTCTTCGGCACGTTTATTTAGATTTTTCTGCTCTTCGGAAACCGAGACAACTTTGAAGTAGGACAACACTAAACCGTGTACCGCCTCATTCGTATAGGGACCCTTTGGCTTAATCGTAACAACACGGTCGTAGGCAGCTGCGGCCTCTTCCCATTTTTGAAGCTTGTAGAGAAGCTCGCCGTAGAAAAAGACCATTTCGTATTC
>JALSKP010000261.1 GCA_026988815.1 Myxococcales bacterium
CTAAAGACCGTCGTTTGCAGCTCCGCTGTATGAAACTTTTTCGTAAATACCCTAGCTTCGCGGGCACCATGTCGGCTGGCGAAGGGTAAGCAAAAACGCGCGATGTTCGCGTGTTGAAATTCATGAGAGAAGGGTTTTTAAATCGGATAAACTGACGCCTTTCACTTCCCAGCCGCTTGGTGAAATGAAATTAAGCTCATCGACGACTGTGCGCTTTGAACTTTTCGAATTCTTACATTCGGCTTTTTCCAACCCTCGATACTTTGATATCCAACGCCCAACACATTTTGAATTTGTTTTCGAGTCAACCTTGCTCATGCAGTTGTTCGCAAATTTCTAGAATTTCTTTTTTAAGTTCAGGCGAATAACACCGCGACGGCCTTGTTTTTATTTTTTCTTGAATCGCTACGATCTTCGTTTCCATTTTTTTCCTTTTAAATGGGAGCGGAAATCATGAGATGTTGGATTAAGATTTCAAGAGGGGGTACGGCGAGGATTTACCGTCGACCCAAGGTATCGTAACCATAGGTAATTATTTTGCCCTTGGTATTCACAGAAATTAAATCGGATCCATCATATTCTAGATTTGTGGTTTGGCCGCCTTGAATATCCTCATCGATAGCTACTATTTTAGAACGAGCAGTCAATTTCCTTCCTCAAGATCGCTGGTTTCTATCGCAGCCCCGAGAAGAAACAAGTTTTTAAAAGATCGCCAAGAGATCGACACGTGTTCGATAAACGAAAAACCAAAATATAAAGCACCTGGTATAACAACCGTAAAATGAAGTTGATTCAAATTAGGTTCAAAAACCGTTGCACTCCCAGCAAGTAAAATCAATAATAACGCCGAGGTGGCCAGTAGAGCGCCAATTCCAAAAGCAAACAGAATGACTGCATCATTTTGCCTAAGTTTCTTCCTTAAAAGGAGAAAAAAGGGAATCAGAATCCAGATAAACTTTAGCAATAAAAAAACGTCATGGAAGCTGAGATACACGAGAGGGACTGAGTAAGTCAGCGCGAGATGTAAAATATTCCTGAGATGAAGGGTTGATTTTTTCTTCGCGTTGTTACTCCGGTAATATTTCAAATATCCAATAATCGAAACAAGTTGCAACAAGGAACAAAAAAACAGTAACAGCGAAAGCGCAAACCATTGTAGAATATCTGCAAATTGAAAAACTACATACGATGCGGTCATCAGTACCGCCAAAAACGCGAGAACGAGGCTAAATAGAGTTAGCGCTGGATCATCGCGCCTTGATGAATAAATTGGAAAAACGATACATAGCAGAACAAAGGCGGTCCCAAGGTAAGATTCTAAAGCAGCGAGCACAACCGTAGAAATCAGAAGGCCAGAAAAACTTAGAGCCAATGCTGCTCGTTTACGTCCGTAAATCATCAATTTATCTCAAATGCGCCGTGAGGGTTGGTAGGAAATATATCGGATGTAGACGTTCCTGTAGATAATTCTCCATTCGAAAAATCTGTCGAACAGCTATCTAAGCAGGGTTTATCAAACTCCGCATTCTGTCGGCCGCAAATATTGTTATGATTATCCCTCATCCGATCTTCATAATTAGCGCCCCCAGGCGCATTCTCCGGACCGCCTCCAAATGTTGGAATTGGTCCTAATGACGAAGGAATCTTCGGGTTTTCGTGCCACCAATCTAAAAATCTCGCGGTGGGCCCTGTAAAAACTTTTTTTAGAGCACATTGAGCAACACAATGCCTCATTGCGTTTTCCGCCGAAATCCGATCAACTCCGAGTCTCTCTCTGAGCTGGTTTGCCCGTTCATTTACCTTCGGTTCAATAGCGTCCCGGTAATAAGCTATTGGGCCCAATACTAATAGGCCTACGATCAATCCGCCAATCGCAACGTGTATAGGGGTCCGACCATCAGGATCAAAACGCGAAATACCATCGTTTCCGCAATAAACAAAAAGGTTGAGATCGCCGCCACCAAAATACAAAGGATCGCGGGCCAACCACCGACCCACTTCGGGATCGTAATCACGCGAACCCATTCGCATAAGTCCCGTTTCAACATCGTACAAACCAGACGCATATCCAAAAGGTTGGAATCCTGGATTGGTATCTGATTTTACTTTTCCGAGAGGTGTATATTCTAACTGCTGAACGATTTGACCGGTACTACTATCAACAACCCTTCGTACTGTCCCGTTTATTTCGGTCAGGAAACGGTACGTCTTTCCACCTTTAATCATATAAGTAGGAATACTATTGGCGGTGGCGTAAATAAACCTGCTTAGCGCG
This sequence comes from Myxococcales bacterium, assembly GCA_026988815.1. Taxonomy (GTDB): domain Bacteria; phylum Myxococcota_A; class Bradymonadia; order Bradymonadales; family Bradymonadaceae; genus CALJNB01. Next base: position 2,276 of record JALSKP010000261.1, read on the forward strand.
CCAGCCTGCCCCTGGGGTACTAAATCACCATTTCCATCGACTTCGCCCAAAGGTCTTCCGGTATCGTCATACAACCACCCTTTATCAAAAGTTCCGTCGACTTTTCGCCATACACGTCGACCCAAGGTATCGTAACCATAGGTGATTATTTTGCCATTGGTATTCACCGAAATTAAATCGGAGCCGTCATATTCTAGATTTGTAGTCTGTCCGCCTTGGGTCCAACTTCTAACAAAACCCGATGCGTCGGTGGTGTAGGTACGAGATCCAAAACGCTCGATTCTATCGGCGGTGTCATAAATTGCGGTCGTTGCGTTTACCTTAGTTCGATTTCCCCTCGCGTCGTAATCATATTCGCCGATGGGATTATTATCTTTGACGACTGAAGTAAGTTGACCTTTACTATCGTAGGAATAATCCAGACGAGAAGTTGCGCCTTGAATATCTTCATCGACGCCCACTATTTGAGACACCGCATTCAATTGGTAATCCAAAGAAAGAAGAACATCGTTTCCATTTTTGTAGGTAAGTTTATCAATTCGCCCGAGATCGTCCCACGAAAATTCAGTTTTAATCGACCCGAGGGTTAACGATTTCAGAAGAGGATTCTCAGCATCAATTTCCAAAATAGCATCTCCACTTTTGATCGGGTTTCCGTCATCGTCGAATTCGAAATCAACTGCAATTCCTGCAACATTCCTCTGGGTAAGCCGAAAATTATTATCGTGAACGCGGCGAATTTCGTGTGTTTGCCCTTCGAAGGAAATATCGCGACCGGAAATAATGAAACCATCATAAAATAGATCTTCTGAGGCATCAGGAGATTGAGAATACTTTACATTTCCAGTCGCATCATCGTAAACACGCTGGCTTGCGCCACGGGTGCTTG
>JALSKP010000262.1 GCA_026988815.1 Myxococcales bacterium
GGCGTTTTTTTTGGGGAGCGCGTGGTGCACGGTATGTCCATGGATGGCAATTCCTGATTGGGCGTTGAACCTCTTTGGTCCCTTTCGACGTGAGTCATCGGGTACGATAAGATGGCCAAAAATTTTACGTAATCTCTATCCTGCAATTTTTATGTTGCTCTTCATAAGCTGGCTGGAGCTTGCCTACGATGCACCGAATCGTCCTGCATTTACGGCTTGGATGGGAATTGGGATTCTCACGATCGCGACGCTTTTTCTTGTTTTTGCCGAGCGAAAGACCTTCTGTCGTTATGTGTGTCCGGTCGGACGTGCGACGGGGGCCTATAGTTTGACCGGTTTGGCAGCCATTCGAAGAGTTGATAATCATCAGTGCAAATCGTGTGAATCCAAAGCTTGTTTTAAGGGGAGTGAGCACGGCTTGGCGTGTCCGACCTTTGAGTTTATGGGGGCGATGAACGATAATATGTATTGCACGATGTGTACGGAATGTCTGAAAAGCTGTCCTCATGATAATATAGAGATCCATCTTCGGGCGCCTTTTTCTGATCTTTTTGGGACCCACCGAAAGCGGATGGATGAGGCGATTTTGATTCTTAGTATTGCGGCGGTGACTATTTTTCACGGTATCTCGATGATACCTTTTTGGGGAGAAAGTGTACTCATACCGATGGCAGAATACTTCAAAAGTCTTGGATTGGATCCTGGATATTATGTCATTTATACCTTGGCTTTACTGGGTTTTTTAGCGGCATTCTTTGGGCTGTACGCTGGGGTGATGGGCCTAACACGATTGATTTCTGGTAATTTGGTTTATGGGTTTCGAGCTTACTTTGTGAACTTCGCCTACGCGACCTTGCCGCTTTCGTTGGGGTACCATCTTGCCCACAACGCGCTTCACTTGTTTTACGAAGGGTCCAAAGCGTTCAAGTTGGCCAGCGATCCCTTTGGGTGGGGATGGGATCTTTTTGGGAGCGCGGCGATGGCTCCGACGATGTTGGTTCCTATGCCGGTGCTTTATGTCATTCAAATTCTCTTTCTGGCGGCAGGTTACGGTAGTGCGATCGGCCTTTCTGGACAGGCGTCTCGTAAGTTGATTGGAAACCGAACGCAAGTTCTCCGAACACGGATTCCGATAACGCTTTTTTTTGTTGTATTGTTCATTTTTTGTTTTTGGTTGTTGAGTGAGCCGATGAAAATGCGGACCGGTTGATGAAAATACTGCGTTAAGATATGTCTCAATGCAACATTTTCGTTGTGCTGATTTTTGGGTTGCCTATTTGCGGCAGTAATGATGAAAAGCTGTTGGCACAAATCGTGTAATGTTGTGCATCAAAACAAATATTGAACTTTTTATTGAAGGTCGAAGAATGGAAAAGAAACCGTCGTTGAAGAAGGAAGTGATCCAAGGGATATTTGGTGCCCTCGTGCTCATTTCTATCTTCGTGTTTATCGGAAATCGAATCGCGGGAGCGGGCCACCATGAAGAAAAAGGCGGCGGAGAACACGCAGAAGTACATGATTCAAAAGGGCCGTCACCGAGCGACATGCGAACTTTTACGGTTAATGCTGAAAAAGCAAAGAAAGGGAAAGCCGATTTTGTTGCCTGTGCAGGTTGTCACGGCGCTGAAGGCGAGGGAAAATCTGGGATTGCACCTCGTTTGAATTCGACGACGTTTTTAGCTGCAGCCTCCGATGCCTTTCTATTCAACACCATTAAAAACGGTCGGTCGGGGACGACGATGATTCCTTGGGGCGGTTCTTTTAAAGACGACCAAATCGAAAATATTGTCGTGTACCTTCGTTCGAGCTTTAAGACCGAAGCAGCAACTCTGGACGAATCGCCACTGAAGGGTAATGAAGAGGAAGGTAAAAAATTGTACTCCGATATTTGCTCGGCTTGCCACGGTTCAAGTGGAGCAGGGTATCAGGAAACAGCAAATGGGACGGGCATTGGAAGGATGGGGTTTCTTGAGAAAACGACGAATGGCTTTGTTCGTTATTTAGCCAAACATGGTAAGACCGGTACGGCGATGAAACCAATGATTGGCGCGAAGACGGCCGTCTCGAATTTAACAGAAACAGAAATCGATAGTGTTATTAAATACTTGCGTAGCCAAGCTTGGTAAGAGAGTTTATAAAATGAAAAAAGAAAAAAAACATGAATGGAGTTATGGTGGACGCGATAAAGAAATTCTTTCTAAAGCGCCAGAAAATCCAGAGTCGAACGGACACGTCAAGCGTCGTTCTTTTCTAAAAGGGGTGCTCGCTGCGAGTGCAGTGAGCGCGGCAGCATGTAAACCCGATGCTAAGAAAACAGCCCCCAAATCCAAGCCCAAATCAAAGGGCAATACGCCCAAGATAAAGACCCTTCCGGACAAACCAATTTTGGCACAATGCCCTTATTGTGGTGTCGGGTGCGGTACGATTATTCAAACCGAAAATGGTAAAATTGTCGGAATGACACCCGATGCAAAACATCCAAGTAATAAAGGATTGCAATGCATCAAAGGGTTAACATCTGCCGAGGCAATCTACGTTGACCGTCTAACAACGCCGCTCATTCGTAAGGATATGACCAATATTCTAACCGGTCATATGAGCCAAACCAAAGGACGCTTCGATCGAGAATTGTTTCGTGAAGCAAGCTGGGAAGAAGCCGAAGAACTTGTGTCAAAACAAATCGCCGGGATCGTGAAAAAGTTTGGTGGAAACTCAATTGGACTCTACGGGTCTGGGCAACTTCCTGTTGAAGGCCAATGGCTGGAAAACCTCTTCATGAAAGGCGTTATCGGGTCAAATACGATTGAGGCCAATGCACGTATGTGTATGACCTCGGCCGTGACGGGATACTTCAAATCCCTGGGTTCAGATACGCCGCCGACCTCTTACGAGGATATCGAGGAAGCCGATTTTGTGACCCATTGGGCGCATAACGCGCGTGGTGCTCATCCCATTATTTTTTGGCGAATTGCCGATCATAAAGAAAAAACGGGCATTCCAACACTTGTTGTGGATCCGCGACGTACCGGAACCGTTCAGGGGTATGAGGAAATCGGCGGGACTGAAAACTCCTACCATTTTTCCACCATCAACGGAGATATCTCCATCCAGAACGCGATTGCACACGTCCTTCTGGAAAAACACGATGATGCCGTCGATTGG
>JALSKP010000263.1 GCA_026988815.1 Myxococcales bacterium
TAAATAATCATCTTTGCAATCATCCGGCCGAAAACACCAGAGGGAGAGGGAGTTTCTCTTCCGAACAAAAATCCCCTCGAATACCACAAGGACACAATGAATAGTCATACTAGAATCCCACCGTTTTTGATCACACTCTGTGAAGTGTGATCTAAATCGGGGGATTGCGTCAAACGCGTTCCCATACTCTGCGTGGGAATGTTCTTCGACCTTGCCAGTCTCACGCCGAACATGGGAACAAGAAATTAATTAACTCACTCATCACGCCCTTTACCTCTTTTTCCCGAAAAACGAACTTCGAATCCTTTTTCCAGGTTCTGGAAAGTTAAAATCCAATCATGGGCTTGAGCGATATTTGACGCAATGGACAAGCCAAAACCCTGCCCACCCGGATTGCGATTTCGAGCACTATCGGAACGCATCGAGCGCTGACTTAGCCTTTCCAATAAATCGGGATTGACCCCTGGTCCATCATCCAAAATCCGAAGACTGAAACGCATGTCTTGGACTTCCAACACCATCGCAACATGCCCACCTGCGAAGTTATACTGAATCGCATTTTGAACCACGTTCGAAATCGCTTGTTCGATCAAGGTTTCATCGCATTTCACCCAACAGGCGTCATCGGGAAGCGCATAATCCAACGAAAGCGCCTTGGCCTCCGCAATGGGCATATGACGTCCAACGATCCGCTTTACCAATACATTGAGCTTAACCTCGCCCAATACCAGAGCATTATCCAACCTTGCTGCAGCTCCCATATTGGAAATGAGGGCGGCGATATAAAACGATTCTTCCAAGGTTTTTTGGACAATGATTCGCGCGTCCTCTTGCAACTCAAAAGCCTCCAATCTGCGAAGACGATGTTGGAGGACAGTAATCGGCGTCGCTAAATCATGGGTCGTATTTGCAACATAATCTTGAAGATCTTTATCGCGGCGTTTTAAACGTTCCAAAACCTTCCCAAAGGCACGCGCGAGATCGTCGAGTTCATCATTCTTTTTGTAAACCGACATATCAAAACTGTCATTTTCATGATCCACCAAAGCCCGTTTTAATCGACGTATACGAAAGACCAAGGGCGCCGAAATGGCAAAACCCAAGAGCGTTAAAATCAACATCATGAGTAAGGATTCAAAGATCACCGAAGGGTAGATGCCAGATATTTTTTGGTGCCCTTTCCAGCGAAAAAGAAAAATCGCACAATCCCCATCTTCGTTGTACTTCTTGGCGCTTTGTCCGATGACCTTTCCTTTAAACCAGCGCGTTTTACTCAAAATTTCCTCGTCGACGGGCTTTAGCTCTTTTGGAAAAAGCGGCGCCTTTGAATTTCGGGATGTAAAGTTGGGTGAGTAGGCCCAAATTTGAATGTTCTTTTTCTTAGCCACAAAACGATCTGGATGCCTTTGGCACCGACGTATCATTCGTGGAGGAAGTCGGCGAGAAAAACGCTCGACGCGGCGTTGAGTAATCTGTCGAAGCTCGGTGCCAAAACGATAGAAAGTGAAGGTAAGAGTAACCGGAATAAGGACCGACAATAAAATTAAAATAACCCGTAATCGCAATCCCATTTATAACTCTTGCATTTTATAGCCCACGCCCCATACCGTTTTAATCATGTTCGAGTGAGGCCCAAACTTTTTACGAATACGCGAGACATGAACGTCCAAGGTTCGCTCTCCGCCCTCTTTGTCTTCGTCCAAAACGGCGTCCACGATTTGGCGGCGCGTGAAAGCCTGGCCCACGCGCTTTGCCAAAAGGAAAAGGATATCAAATTCAACCTTGGTGAACTCACACGCCTTGTCGTCTAATCGGACCTCTCTTGAGTCGGGAAAAATTTCTAAAGGCCCAATCACCCGAGATGTCCCTCGGTGAATATCGGGCCTTCTTAACCTTGCCTCGATTCGAGCAACCAATTCCTCGGGCCAAAAAGGTTTGGTCATGTAATCGTCACTTCCTAATCTAAATCCACGGAGTTTATCGGAGGAGTCAGTCCTCGCGCTCAAAATAATCACGGGAATATCGCACTCTTGGCGGTAACGCTTGAGGACATCAAAACCATGGGCGTTAGGAAGCATGAGATCCAAAACGACCAGATCAAAGGCTTGGGGATCCGTTGAAAGGGCAACTTTACCATCTTTCAACCAGCAAACCTGAAAGCGGTGCGCTTCCAGGTTTTGTTTAATTTCGGATCCAAGATGATTATCATCCTCGACCAATAAAATCTTTGGCTCTGACATCGTTTAGTTTTTCTTATAGTGAGGTCGATTCTTTTTAAATTTTTTAAATTTCTTTAACTGCTTTGGCGTAAGAATCGTTTTAAATTCCTTGATCGCCGATTGACGTAGGGTTTTGCGCTTGGCTTTCAATTCGTCTTTACTTGCCCCCGATGCACGCAGGGCTTTCATTTCCTTGCGCTTGGCCTTGTGAATGGCCTTCATTTGCTGACGTTGTGAGGTGTTGAGTTTGAGTTTACGCGCCATCTTTTTGAAGCCTTTTTGACCACGATGACGCTTTCTAATTTTGGCGAACTTGGATTTTTGATCTTTGCTGAGGTAGCTCGCCACCGATTGGCGGGTCGCTTTGCGTATACTTTTGATCTGGGTAGGTTTGGCTTTTCGATCTGGTTGATCGGCCCTACGAATCTCAAAAATTTGGGTCTGACCATCGGCCAAGGCTTCTCGAATTTTGGGAACTTGTTGCGGCGTCAGTTTCAACTTCTTTGTAAGTTTGGCAACGCGCTTATCTAAACGTGTTTCCATTTTTTCAAGAACTTGTTCATCGCTCAGATTTCCAAATCCACCTTCGGCAAATCCGATTGTGCTGATTCCAGTGAGACCGATAAGGGCTAATACAATAATAATGCGTTTCATTTCTACTCCTTCAGTAGGTGTTACGAGTGACCCAATCTTCGTTCGTGAGCAGGTCCTTCTAAGTAATCTACGAGGTCTTTCTGAAGAGAATCTTAAGCTATCGAAAAAAAATGAAAATGCCTATCAGATAAATATTCTCTCCACAATCCCGCGGTCTGAAGCGTGTCTGATTAAAGACGATCGGAGAATCATGCAGACCGCCTCGCTGTTTCTACCACCCAAAAGTCATTCCACCATCCATTCGCTCTAATCACGCGCAAGGCAAGCATTGGATTGATATGATCTTTTC
>JALSKP010000264.1 GCA_026988815.1 Myxococcales bacterium
TCCATTGCGTGATCATTCGCGTTTGCACTTAGCACGAGAAGGGTCGTTCCCTGGTGGTCTGCATTAAAATGAGAGGAAATAAATTCTAGGGAAATGGAATCGATATTATGAGCATCGTCCATCCAAATAAGAAGGGGTTTTTTCTCGGAAAAGCGCTCCAGTATTTTCTGAAGAGATAGGAAAATTCTACTTCTTCTTTCCCCAGAAGAAAGTTCTGCAAGTTTACCATTCCTCACTTGGATGGAAAAAAGTGAGGAGACGCTGTCGATTAAATAATCTCGCTCTTCCTGGCTCTCTTCCATGAAGAGGGCGTTGATTCGGATCTCAGCGGTTTTCCGAAGAGAGCGCAAATCGCCTGTATCTCCGAGGCGAAGCGTGTGTCCCAAAAAGGTTGCGATGGCGCCAAAGGGAAGGTCGCGTTGATAAGCCGGAACGACCCCGCGAACAATACGCACGTCTTTTTCGGCGAGACCGCTCAAAAAATGTTCGATGAGCGTCGATTTTCCAACGCCTTCTCCTCCGAGTAAAACGAAGGCGGTGGGAAGATTCTCAAGTCGGATTTTTCGGTAAACATCTCGAAGATTTTTTAGATGAATATCGCGCCCATAAAAAGCGTTATGGGAATGCCTAAGTTCATCCAACTTCGTTTGTACGCTCTTAATACCTTGAACCAAATAGGCTTGAATTTTACATTCCTCGCCGTCGACCGGAACTTCGATGTAGTCGATTTTTTCACATTCAAAACGGCGTCGAATACGTCGGAAGACTTGGCCTCCGACTAGAATTTCTTTGGACAAACCTCGTTTTGAAAGACGCTCGGCAAGTTCGTAATCGGTGCCGAGAAAAGACCAAGAAAAGCGACGATTCCCTTTGGTGATTTCTTGTTCCAGAGACACGTTACCGATTGCAATACCGACCGAGAGATTGACGGGGCTTTCAAGACTTGGATTCATTCCGAGCACGGCTTCGTGCAAATCCATTGAGACGCGTATGGCAAGTTCGCAATCGTTCTCGCTCGATACCGGGATTCCGAAAAGGATCACAAAGCCCGTTTCGTTTACCCGGTGAACAACGGCGGTATTTTTGTACGCAATTGCATCGATGATTCGCGCAAATTCTTGCAGGGTTTGTAACCAATGCATTTGGTCGGTCACGTTTCGCAATTCCAATAAACCCATTAACTCGCCGGCAACGATGACGACTTCCTTTCGTTCGCGAGTATGTAATTCAGCCGGAACGGTATCCACGAAACGGGTGATTGGCGTGGCGGGGGCCAGAGTGGTTCCGGGTTGTGTGAGGTTCTTGGGTTGAGGACTCAGTGTGGTATGGGTGCGCGAACTTGTATTCACACGCGTTGAAAGGTTGGCATGTTTTTCGACGTCGCTCACCGCACTTCCCACCGATGTGGCGTCGTGAATCTCTTCGAGACGATAGAGAATTTTAGTCAGGGCAATTTGGATATCGCGCGCGGTGGAGAAGCGATCTTCGGGATTTTTTGCGAGACTGTTGTAAAGTAAATCGACGAGGTCCAGGGGAAGATCGGGATTGAGATCGAGGATGTCGGGCACGACCGCCGACTTCACCAAACTCATTGTTTCTTCTTGATTGGTATGTTTGAAGAGGGGGCGTTCACACAATAATTCGAAGAGAATTATGCCGAGACTAAAAATATCTGAGCGATGATCGACGTTTTTTCCAGATGCTTGCTCGGGCGACATATAGGAAAATTTACCTCGAACAATATTGGGAGTGGTATCGGTGACCGACGTTGCTTTTGCGATCCCAAAGTCAACGATCTTTACACCGCCATCGGGCGAGATAAGAATATTCTGTGGACTGATATCTCTGTGGACAATTTTGAGTGACTCGCCGAAAAAATCTTTTCTCTCGTGAGCGTAGTGAAGACCTTTGGCAATTTCGGCAGCAATGTAAACTGAGTTACCAATTTCAATTTTTTTATCTAAGCGTTTGTGTCCAGAGATAAAGTCGCCGAGATCGATGCCATCAATAAATTCCATGGCAAGGAAAAACTGGTCTTCTGCTTTACCAAAATCGTAGATTTGAACGACATTGGGATGATTGAGATCCATGGCAATTTTTGCCTCGGAGACGAACATATCGACGAACTTTGCGTTTTCGGTGTATTCGGGAAGGATGCGTTTGATGACCAGAATTTTTTCGATACCTTCGGCGCCAAAGCTTTTGGCTAGAAAAACTTCAGCCATCCCTCCTACTCCGATTTTTTCTATAAGTTCATACTTACCGAAAGTTTCGTTCACGCGACTAGCCTACTGAAAAATAAAGGTTTTGTGATATTAGAGTCTATCATTTTTTGCGGCTGAGTCTACGTGTTTAACCTTGAAGAGGCATCCATTCGAGTTGTCTCATTGCCTCGTAACAGGCGATGGCGCAGGCGTTGGATAAATTTAAGGAACGAACCTTATCGGTGGTTGGAATTCTGACGCGCTGATCGCAATATTTTTCTAAAATTTCAGGTGCAAGACCTTTGGTTTCCCTTCCAAAGACAAGGACCGATCCGGGTTGATAGGAAACGTCGGCGTGAATCTGCTCTCCATGTTTCGTGAAAAGCCAGATGCGATCAGCGGGAAAGGTATCCTCAATGGATTGGAAGCTCTCGTGTTTGGCGAGTTTAACATGGGGCCAATAATCGAGTCCGGCACGTCGGAGAAATTTATTCGAAAGTTCAAAGGCGAGGGGCTCGACAAGATGTAGCCAGATGTTGGTACCGGCACATAGGCGTCCGATGTTTCCGGTATTCCCTGGGATTTCGGGGGCGACGAGGACGATGTGAAGGTTGGTATCTTCTTGGGTTCCCCAAATGGCTTGATGGTCTTGGAGGACAAATCCTTGTGGTTTTTGAGGTGTGTTATTGAGGGTCGTTTCTTTCATGCAAAAATCCTACGCCACCCGAAAAGGGGAGGTAGGTTGTAACAGACCAACTAAGTAATATAAACTAAGGTAGCAAACTTATTCCCTTCACTCAAATAAAGTTAGAAATTAACTCTTTTAAATTAGTGTGATCAAAAAGGGTGGGATTCTAGTATGACCATTCATTGTGTCCTTGTGGTATTCGAGGGGATTTTTGTTCGGAAGAGAAACTCCCTCTCCCTCTGGGAGAGGGCTGGGGTGAGGGCGATCA